>NZ_JBEOYB010000007.1:0-153724 GCF_040296845.1 Streptomyces sp. NPDC001985 | reverse complement strand
TCTTCCCCACCCCGCCGCTCGTCCCATCGCCGCCCGCGGCGGGGCCGGTCGGCCGCGGCCCCCCCCCCCCGGGGGGGGGGCGGGACCGCGGGGTCGTGGGATACGCGGACTCAGTCCCTCCGGCCCTTGTTCCCCGGACGGTTGGCGACCCAGACGCGAATGGTCTCCGCGTACCAGTAGGGCTTGCCGCCCTCCACCCGGTCGGGCGGAGGGAGCAGGCCGTGCTTGCGATAGGTGCGGACGGTGTCGGGCTGGACCCGGATGTGAGCAGCGATGTCCTTGTACGACCAGAGCCTTCGGTCCGTCATCTGTGTGACACCTCCCTGCGCGCGCGGCAGCGGCGGCCGGGGGACCGTCGAAGGACCTGACGCGCGAGCGCTGGCGATCACTGAGCCTGCGCCCAACCAGCGCCGGCGTGGAGGGGGAGAGCGGTGATGTTGAACGGCTGTGACGGAAGGTGCGCGTCATGGAGACATGCGTCATGAGCGGGGGACAACCATGACAGAGGCGGCACGCGCCCCTCAGACCCCGCAGGAGCGCAGAAAACGCCGGGTCCGCCGGGCGATGGGGAACGGCTTCTCCGGCGGGCAGGGATACATGTCCTGCTCGACGATGGCGAAGAGATCCACGTCCAGCGCCCGCGCCGCGCGCAGCACCGGCTCCAGATCCGGCACCCCGGACGGCGGTTCGCACATCACCCCGCGCCCGACGGCGGGCCCGAAGGGCACCTCGTCGGCGATGACCCCGGCGAGGACCTCCGGGTCCACCTGCTTGAGGTGGAGATAGCCGATCCGCTCGCCGTAGGTCTCGATGAGCCGCACGCTGTCGCCGCCGCAGTAGGCGTAGTGCCCGGTGTCCAGACAGAGCGAGACCAGCTCCGGATCGGTGGCGTCCAGGAAGCGGGTGACGTTCTCCTCGCTGTCGACATGGGTGTCGGCGTGCGGGTGGACCACGATCCTCAGCCCGTACCGCTCGCGCACCTCACGGCCGAGCCGCTCGGTCTGAGTGGCGAGATCGCGCCACTGTCCGGGGGTCAGGGTGCGGTCCTCCAGCACCCGGCCGGTCCGGTCGTCCCGCCAGAAGGAGGGGATGACCACCAGATGCGCGGCGCCCATCGCCCGGGTGAGGGCCGCGATGTCCGAGACGTGCGCCCAGGTCTTCTCCCAGACCGCCGGCCCGTGGTGCAGCCCGGTGAAGACCGTCCCGGCGGAGACCCGCAGCCCGCGCCGGGCGGTCTCGTCGGCGAGAACGGCGGGGTCACGGGGGAGATAGCCGTGGGGCCCCAGCTCGATCCACTCGTACCCCGCCTCGGCGACCTCGTCGAGGAAGCGCCGCCAGGGCACCTGCTGAGGGTCGTCGGGAAACCACACTCCCCAGGAATCGGGGGCCGAGCCGACCCGGATGCGGTTCGGGGAGGGGACGGGGGAGGTCATGTCGATGAGCTTTCCGGCCGTCTCGGAAGGGTGTCAAGCCTTGGTCCGAATGTAAGGACAAAATGTTGACAGGGCTCCGGAGTGACCATTAGACCTGAGGTGAGCCGGGCGCCGCACCGAAGGGACGCGCATGACACAGCCGTACGCCCCACCGCCGTACGACGTGATCACCATGGGCCGGATCGGGGTGGACCTCTATCCGCTGCGGACCGGTGTCCCGCTGGCGCAGGCCGACACCTTCGGAAAGTTCCTCGGCGGCTCGGCGGCCAATGTGGCCGTCGGTGCCGCCCGGCTCGGCCGCCGCACGGCGGTGATCACCCGTACCGGGCAGGACGCCTTCGGGGACTACCTCCACCAGGCCCTGGGCGAGTTCGGGGTGGACGACCGCTGGGTGACCCCCGTGTCCGAGTACCCCACCCCCGTCACCTTCTGCGAGATCTTCCCGCCGGACGACTTCCCGCTCTACTTCTACCGGCAGCCCAAGGCCCCCGACCTGGAGATCCACGAGCACGAGCTGGACCTGGCGGCGATCCGCGCCGCGCGGGTCTTCTGGATGACCGGAACCGGACTGTGCGCCGAGCCGAGCAGGACCGCCACCCTGGCCGCCCTCGCCCACCGCGACCGCTCCGGGACCACCGTCTTCGACCTCGACTGGCGCCCCATGTTCTGGCAGGACCCCGCCGAGGCCCGCCCGCACTACCGCGCGGCGCTGGCCCACGCCACGGTCGCCGTCGGCAATCTGGAGGAGTGCGGCATCGCCACCGGCCGGAGCGAGCCGCTCGCGGCGGCGCGGGCCCTGCTCGCCGCCGGGGTGGAGCTGGCCGTGGTCAAACAGGGCCCCGACGGTGTGCTCGCCCTCCACCGCGACGGCACCCGGGCCGAGGTCCCGCCCGTCCCCGTCGAGGTGGTCAACGGGCTCGGCGCGGGCGACGCGTTCGGCGGCGCGCTCTGCCACGGGCTGCTCTCCGGCCTGCCCCTGGAGCAGACCATGCGGTACGCGAACGCCGCCGGCGCGATCGTGGCCTCCCGGCTCGCCTGCTCGTCCGCGATGCCGTACGCGCCGGAGGTCGAGCAGGTCCTCGCGGGCGGCCCCGTCCCGCCCGGCCCGCCGCTCCCGGGCGGTGGCGCCGCGCCGGGGGACACCTCATGAGCCGGGTCGACATCGCCGAACTGGTCGGCATCCGCACCCGCCACCCCGAGGCCGTGGCCGAGGCCGCCGGCCGCCGGGCCCGGCGCAGCGGGCTCCTCGGCGACAGCGGCCGGCTGATGATCATCGCCGCCGACCACCCGGCTCGCGGCGCACTCTCCGTCGGCGACAGCAGACTGGCCATGGCCAACCGCCTCGACCTGCTCGAACGGCTCTGTCTCGCCCTCTCCCGCCCCGGAGTCGACGGCGTCCTCGGCACCGCCGACATCCTCGACGACCTGCTCCTCCTCGGCGCCCTCGACAACAAGATCGTCATCGGGTCGATGAACCGGGGCGGTCTGGCCGGAGCCTCCTTCGAACTGGACGACCGCTTCACCGGCCACCGCGCCCAGGATCTCCACCGCCTGGGCTTCGACGCCGGCAAACTGCTGCTCCGGATCGACTACCAGGACCCCGGATCGCTCGACACCCTCCACTCCACCGCCCGCGCGGTGGACGAGATGGCCGAGCGCCGGCTCCCCGTCTTCATCGAGCCCTTCATCTGCCACCGCGTCGGCGGCCGGCTCCACACCGACCTCGGCGCGGAGGCGGTCACCCGGTCCATCGCCATCGCCTCCGGTCTGGCCGGCACCTCCGCGTACAGCTGGCTGAAGGTCCCGGTCACCGACGACCCCGCCGACATGGCGGCCGTGATGGAGACCTCCACGCTCCCCGCCGTCCTCCTCGGCGGCGAGATCGGGGACGATCAGGACGGTGCGTACGAGAAGTGGCGCGGCGCGCTCCGGCTGCCCACGGTGCAGGGGCTCGTGGTGGGCCGTTCGCTGCTCTACCCGGTCGACGGGAATGTCGCCGGCGCGGTCGACACGGCCGTAGGACTGCTCTAGCAGGCACCCAGGGAGAGGTCATGAGCACCCACGACAGACACCGGCCGGCCGCCCCGGACCGCGACGGACCGCCGGCCGCCCCGGACCGCTACGTTCCGGCGGGCAGCGCGGCCGATGGCCCGTACGCGCTCCGGATCGGCCCCGAGGAGGCCGGCTGGGCGCACTCCGCCCTGCGGGTGCTGGAGCTCGCTCCGGGCGCGGCGCACTTTCTGGACACCGGTGACAGCGAGTGGATCGTGCTTCCGCTCCAGGGCGGCTGCACCGTACGGACCGAGGATGAGACGTTTGAACTCCTGGGCAGGCGGAGCGTGTTCAGCGGAGTCACCGACTTCGCCTATCTGCCGCGCGATGCCCGGGCACAGATCGCCTCCGGCGCGGGAGGCCGCTTCGCCCTGGCAGGAGCGAAGTGCGGGCGACGACTCCCCGCCCGCTACGGCCCCGCGCCGGAGGTACCGGTCGAGCTGCGCGGCGCGGGGACCTGCTCCCGCCAGGTCAACAACTTCGCCGCCGCCGACACCTTCGACTGCGACCGGCTGATCGCCGTCGAAGTGCTCACCCCCGGCGGCAACTGGTCCTCCTATCCGCCGCACAAGCACGACCACCACCAGCCGGGCGTCGAGTCGGAGCTGGAGGAGATCTACTACTTCGAGATCGACGGCGGCGGCCTCGGCTACCACCGGGTCTCCCCGTCCCGCCCCGGCGGCACCGATGTCCTCGCCGAGGTCCGCACCGGGGACGCCGTGCTCATCCCCGACGGCTGGCACGGCCCGTCGATCGCCTCGCCCGGCCGCGCCATGTACTACCTCAATGTGATGGCGGGCCCGGGCACCGGCCGCGAGTGGCTGATCCGCGACCATCCGGACCACGGCTGGGTCCGCTCCACCTGGCCCGGCCAGCCGGTCGACCCCCGGCTGCCGCTGTACGCGCCGACCACCGGGGAGAAGAGCCGATGACAGCGCGCAGGCTCACCGTCGCCCAGGCCCTGGTCACCTTTCTCACCCGCCAGTACACCGAGCGGGACGGCCGGCGCCACCGGCTGATCAGCGCCGCCTGGGGCATCTTCGGCCATGGCAATGTGGCCGGTATCGGCCAGGCGCTGGTGGAGTCGGGCACCGGTCCCGGCGCGCCGCTGCCGTTCGTCCAGGGCCGTAACGAACAGGCCATGGTCCACGCGGCGGTCGGCTACGCCCGGCAGTCCCGCAGGCTCTCCGCCCACGCCGTCACCACCTCCATCGGCCCCGGCGCCACCAACCTCGTCACGGGCGCGGCCCTCGCCACCGTCAACCGCCTGCCCGTGCTGCTGCTGCCCGGCGACACCTTCGCCACCCGTCCCGCCGACCCCGTGCTCCAGCAGCTCGAAACCCCCTGGGCCGGGGACCTCTCGGTCAACGACACCCTGCGCCCGGTCTCCCGCTACTTCGACCGGATCACCCGCCCCGAGGCGCTGATCCCGGCCGCGCTCCAGGCGATGCGTGTGCTGGCCGACCCCGCCGAGACCGGCGCGGTGACCCTGGCCCTGCCCCAGGACGTACAGACCGAGGCGTACGACTGGCCCGAGGAGTTCCTCGCCGAGCGGATCTGGCGGGTCGGCCGCCCGAGGCCGGATCTCGACGCCCTGGCGGAGGCCCGGCGGGCGCTGGCCGGTGCGCGCCGGCCGCTGCTCGTCGCCGGCGGCGGCGTCCGCCACAGCGAGGCCGAGGGAGCGCTCCGGGACTTCGCCGACGCGACCGGCGTCCCGGTCGCCTCCACCCAGGCGGGCAAGGGCTCCCTGCCCCACGACCACCCCGGCGATCTCGGGGGCGTCGGCCACACCGGCACCGGGGTCGCCGACGAACTGGCCCGGGGCGCGGATCTGGTGATCGGCGTCGGCACCCGCTGGTCCGACTTCACCACCGCCTCGGCCACCCTCTTCCAGAACCCCGCAGTCCGTTTCCTGAACCTCAACATCACCTCGTTCGACGCCCATAAGATGGCCGGCCTCTCCCTGGTCGCGGACGCCCGCGCGGCCCTCGCCGAACTCGCCGGCGGCTACCGCGTCCCGCCCGCGTACGCGTCGGAGTACCGCGCGGGCAAGGAGCGCTGGGGACGGCGCGTCGACGCGGCGTACGCGCACGGGGACCCGGACGCCCGCCCCACCCAGACCCAGGTGCTGGGCATCCTGGACTCCCTGGTCGACGGCGACGACATCGTGATCAACGCGGCGGGTTCGCTCCCCGGGGATCTCCACAGGCTCTGGCGCGCCCGCTCGGCCGACCAGTACCACGTCGAGTACGGCTACTCCTGCATGGGATACGAGATCCCGGCGGCGATCGGCACCGCGATGGCCGCGCCCGGCCGGCCCGTCTGGGCGCTCGTCGGCGACGGCACGTATCTGATGAACCCCACCGAGATCGTCACCGCCGTCCAGGAGAACATCCCCGTGAAGGTGGTGATCCTCCAGAACCACGGCTACGCCTCGATCGGCGGCCTCTCCGCCCAGGTCGGGGCCGAGGGGTTCGGCACCGCCTACCGGTACCGCGCCCCCGACGGCACCTACACCGGCGATCCGCTCCCCGTCGACCTGGCCGCCAACGCCGCCGCCCTCGGGCTGCGCGTTCTGCGCGCGCGGACCGTGCGCGACCTGCGGGAAGCCCTCGCCGAAGCCCGTGCGGCGGATGTCCCCACAGGTGTCTATGTCGAGACCGAAACGGCAGACACAGTGTCGGGCGCGCCCCCCGCGCAGGCGTGGTGGGATGTTCCCGTGGCGCAGACCGCGACCCGTCCGGCCGCGGTCACGGCCCGGGAGGAGTACGAGCGCCAGGTCGCGGCCCGCCGCCGTCAGCTGTGAAGAGACCGGGTATCCGGCATCTGTGAAGGAGCCTTCCGCCATGACGAAGACCGTCCACCACTGGATCGGCGGCCAGACCGTCGAGGGCGCCTCCGGCAACTGGGGCCCGGTCACCGACCCGGCGACCGGGGAGGTCACCACCGAGGTGGCGCTGGCCTCCGCCGACGAGGTCGGCGCCGCCGTCGCGGCGGCCAGGGCCGCCTACGCCGACTGGGGCACCTCCTCGCTCTCCCTGCGCACCTCGGTCCTCTTCCGCTACCGGGCCCTGCTGGACGCGCACCGGGACGACATCGCGGCGCTGATCACGGCCGAGCACGGCAAGGTGCACTCCGACGCGCTGGGCGAGGTCGCGCGCGGCCTGGAGATCGTCGAGCTGGCCTGCGGCATCACCACCCAGCTCAAGGGTGAGCTGTCGACCCAGGTGTCCAGCCGGGTCGATGTCGCCTCGATCCGCCAGCCGCTCGGGGTGGTCGCGGGCATCACCCCGTTCAACTTCCCGGCGATGGTGCCGATGTGGATGTTCCCGCTCGCCGTCGCCTGCGGGAACACCTTTGTCCTCAAGCCGAGCGAGAAGGACCCCTCGGCGGCGGATCTGCTGGCCCGGCTCGCCACCGAGGCGGGGCTGCCGGACGGGGTGCTCAATGTGGTCCACGGCGACAAGGTCGCGGTGGACGCCCTGCTCCACCACCCCGATGTCGCGGCGGTGTCCTTCGTCGGCTCCACCCCCATCGCCCGCTACATCCACACCACCGCCGCCGCCAACGGCAAGCGGGTCCAGGCGCTCGGCGGCGCCAAGAACCACATGCTGGTCCTCCCCGACGCGGACCTGGACGCGGCGGCGGACGCGGCCGTCTCGGCGGCGTACGGCTCCGCCGGCGAGCGCTGCATGGCGATCTCCGCGGTGGTGGCGCTGGACTCGATCGCCGACGCCCTGGTGGAGAAGATCCGCGAGCGCGCCGAGAAGATCAGGATCGGCCCCGGCGACGACCCCTCCTCCGAGATGGGCCCGCTGATCACCAGGGCGCACCGGGACAAGGTGGCCTCCTATGTGACGGGCGCGGCGGCCCAGGGCGCCGAGGTCGTGCTCGACGGCACGGGCCACACGGTCGAGGGGTACGAGGGCGGCCACTGGATCGGGCTCTCGCTGCTCGACCGGGTCTCCACCGACTCCGACGCGTACCGCGATGAGATCTTCGGCCCGGTGCTCTGTGTCCTGCGCGCGGCCACGTACGACGAGGGGGTGGCGCTCATCAACGCCTCCCCGTACGGCAACGGCACGGCCGTCTTCACCCGCGACGGCGGCGCGGCCCGCCGCTTCCAGCTGGAGGTGGAGGCGGGCATGGTCGGGGTGAATGTCCCGATCCCGGTCCCCGTCGGCTACCACTCCTTCGGCGGCTGGAAGGACTCGCTCTTCGGCGACCACCACATCTACGGCAACGACGGGGTGCACTTCTACACCCGGGGCAAGGTGGTGACCACCCGCTGGCCGGACCCGTCCGAGCCGCACGCGGGCGTCGATCTGGGCTTCCCCCGCAACGACTGAGCCACCGCCCGGGCACGACGGCCCGTGCGTACGACGGCCCCCGGGCGCGCCGGCACCTGCCGCGCCCGGGGGCCTCAGCGTCCGGGCGGGGCTAGAAGAGCGAGTACAGCAGCTTGTTCGGCGAACCGGTCCGCGGGTCCGTGACCTTGTTGTTCGTCGCGTTGTTCACGATCGCGTCCCGGACCTGGACCGGGGTCGCGGACGGGTTCGACGCCAGATGCAGCGCGGCGACACCCGCCGCGTGCGGGGCGGCCATCGAGGTGCCGGAGATGGTGTTGGTGGCGGTGTCGCTGGTGCGCCAGGCGGAGGTGACGCTCACCCCGGGGGCGAAGAGGTCGAGGCAGGTGCCGAAGTTGGAGAACGACGCCCTGCGGTCGGTCCGGTCCGTCGCGCCGACCGTGATCGCCTCGGGGACGCGGGCGGGGGAGTAGTTGCAGGCGTTCTGCGGGGTGCCGAAGGCATCGCCGTTGCCCGCGGCCACCGCGTAGCTGATGCCGGAGGCTATGGAGCGCTTCACCGCGTTGTCGAGGCTGGTGTTGGCGCCGCCGCCGAGGCTCATATTGGCCACGGCGGGCTTCCTGGCGTTGGCGGTGACCCAGTCGACGCCCGCGATGACCCCGGCGGTCGTGCCGGAGCCCTGACAGTTGAGCACGCGCACGGCGATGAGATTGACGTTCTTGGCGACGCCGTACAGGCTGCCGCCGACCGTGCCCGCGACATGGGTCCCGTGGCCCTGACAGTCCTGGCCGTTCTGCCCGCCGCCCACGGTGTCCGTGCCGACGCTCGCCCGCCCGCCGAACTCGCCGTGGCTGGTGCGAATCCCGGTGTCGATGATGTACGCGTTCACACCGGCGGCCCCGGTGTTGTAGGTGTACGTGGTGGAGAGCGGCAGATCGCGCTGGTCGATCCGGTCGATTCCCCAGGTCGCGTTGGTCTGGGTCGCGGTGAGGGAGACCTTGGAGTCCTGCTCGACATAGGCCACCCGGGGGTCGGCGGCGAGCTGCCGTGCCTTCGTGGTGGACATCTTCGCGGAGAAGCCCTTGAGTGCGCTGCGGTAGGTGTGCCGGGGCGTGACACCCAGATCGGCGGCGCGGGCGGAGCCGTCCTTCAGGACGACGATCCAACTGCCGGGTACGGCGGTCGCCGTGGGGGCGAGACGGAGGTCGCCGTTCGGGGCGACGGGCGCGGTGGCGCCCTGTGCGCTCGGGGAGACGGCGAACTGGAGACCTGCTGCGAGTGCGACTGCGGGGAGCAGCGCGCCGATGCGGCGGGCGGTGGATCTCATCTCGTGCACCTGACCTTTCGTTGACCGGATCTCGGGCAAGTACGGGTGTGCGGGGTGCCGGAAGGTGCGGACGCGGCGAACAGCCTCTCGTGATAATGAACATGACACAAGAGGGAGTCGCTGATCCCTGCTTCCGGCCGCCCGGCGGAGGGGCGCCGGCCCGGTGGTCCCGGGGCTCCGGGTGGAGGGGCGCCGGCCCGGTGGTCCCGGGCACCCGGTGGAGGCCCTGCGGACCGGCAGGCCGGCGGGCCGGGGCGCGGCGCCCGGCGACGCGGGCCCGGGCCCCTGTGGCGTGCGTCACCCTGATGTCCGCCCCCCGCCGCGTACCACGGGCGGTGTACGGCCGGAGTCCGCCTACTCCCCGGGGAGACGCTGGACTCCGACTGGAGACAGCCCGGACCCCGGGCACACTCCGCTTAGGGTTTCCTCATGAAGATCCGACTTCCCCGGCCCCGCCACCGCGGCCGATGGCTCGCGGGCGCCGCCGCCCTGGCCGTCGTCGCGAGCGCGGGCACCTGGACCGCGGTCGCCGATGACGACGCCCCGAGCGTGCACCGCGAGGACCGGACGCACACCATGCCGGGGGCGCAGATCGACACCTCCTACTTCACCTCCGGCGACCGGGACCGCCGCCGCCCCGCCGTGCTCCTCGGGCACGGCTTCGGCGGCAGCAAGAGCGATGTGCGCGCCCAGGCCGAGGGGCTCGCCCGCGACGGCTACGCCGTACTGACCTGGTCCGCCCGGGGCTTCGGCGCCTCCACCGGAAAGATCGGGCTCAACGACCCCGACTTCGAGGTCAAGGATGTCTCCCGGCTGATCGACTGGCTCGCGAAACGCCCCGAAATACAGCTCGACTCGGACGGCGACCCCCGTGTCGGCCTCGCCGGCGCCTCCTACGGCGGCGCGATCTCGCTGCTCGCCGCCGGACACGACGACCGCGTCGACGCCATCGCACCCTCCATCACCTACTGGAACCTCGCCGACGCCCTCTTCCCGAGCGGTGTCTTCAAGAAGCTCTGGGCGGGCATCTTCTTCTCCACCGGCTCGGCCGAAGCCCCCGGCCGGACCCCGGCCGGCGACACCCCGGCCGGCACCCGCCCGCAGGACCCGCCCGCCGTCGGGGGTGCCCCGGGAGCGTCGGGGACCCCGGACCGGGCCGCGAACCCCGCCGGCTGCGGCGACTTCCAGCCCGAACTCTGCGCCATGTACGAGCGGATCGCCGTCTCCGGGAAGCCGGACACCGCCGCCCGCGAACTGCTGGAGAGCCGCAGCCCCTCCGCCGTCGGCGACCGGATCAAGGTCCCCACCCTGATCGTCCAGGGCCAGTCGGACTCACTCTTCCCCCTCTCCCACGCCGACGCCATGGCCGAGCGGATCAGCGCCAACGGCGCTCCCGTCGCCGTCGACTGGATCTCCGGCGGCCACGACGGCGGCGACAGCGAGTCCACCCGGATCGAGAACCGGGTCAGCGCCTGGTTCGACCGCCACCTCCAGCAGGACACGAGCGCCGACACCGGACCCGCCTTCCGTGTCAGCCGCACCGGAGGCGTCGACTCCACCGACGGCCGGGCCCTGCTGCGCGGAGCGCACGCCGCCCGCTACCCGGGTCTGGACAACGGCACCCGGACCGTCCCGCTCGGGGCGGGCGAACAGAGCTTCTCCAACCCGGCCGGCGCCACCCCGCCCGCCATCTCCGCCGTCCCCGGGCTCAGCGGCGGCCTCGGCAGCCTCTCCTCCTTCGGTGTCGGCCTCTCACTCGACTTCCCCGGGCAGCACGCCCGCTTCGACTCCCAGCCCCTGAAGAGCTCCCTGCGCATCACCGGCTCCCCCTCCATCCGCGTCAAGGTCGCCTCCACCACCGGTGAGGCGGTCCTCTTCGGCAAGGTCTACGACGTCGGCCCCGACGGCCGGCAGCAGGTCCTCCCCTCCCAGCTCGTCGCCCCCGTCCGGATCGACGGCGCCCGCCAGGGCAAGGAGGTCACCCTGACCCTGCCCGCCGTCGACCACGAGGTCGACGCTGGCCACCGGCTGCGGCTCGTCCTCGCCGCGACCGACCTCGGCTACGCCTCCCCCGCGGCCCCCGCCCGCTACACCGTCGGCCTCACCGGCGCCGGTGAACTGGCCGTGCCCACCGCACCCGCCGTGAAGACCCAGGCCGCCGGGCTGCCCTGGTGGACCTGGGGCCTCCCGGCCGCCGGAGCCGTCATCGCCGCCGGTCTCCTCCTCACCGCCCGCAGGCGCGCCGTCGCCCCCGCGCCCGACCCCGAGCGCGCCGATGTCCCCCTGGAGATCACCGGTCTCACCAAGCGGTACGCCAAGTCCGCCGACCGCTACGCCGTCCAGCAGCTCTCCTTCCGCGTCGACAAGGGCCAGGTCCTCGGACTCCTCGGACCCAATGGCGCCGGCAAGACCACCACCCTCCGCATGCTGATGGGACTGATCCGGCCCGACGAGGGCGAGATCCGGGTCTTCGGCCACGCCATCCGCCCCGGTGCGCCCGTGCTCTCCCGCGTCGGCGCGTTCGTCGAGGGCGCCGGCTTCCTGCCGCATCTCTCGGGCCGCGACAATCTGGAGCTGTACTGGCGCGCCACCGGCCGCCCCGCCGAGGACGCCCATATCGAGGAGGCCCTGGAGATCGCCGGCCTGGGCGACGCCCTCGCCCGCGCGGTGCGCACCTACTCGCAGGGCATGCGGCAGCGGCTCGCCATCGCCCAGGCCATGCTGGGGATGCCGGATCTGCTCATCCTCGACGAGCCGACCAACGGACTCGACCCGCCGCAGATCCGCGAGATGCGGGATGTCATGATCCGCTACGCGGCCGCCGGCCGTACCGTCATCGTCTCCAGTCACCTCCTCTCCGAGGTCGAACAGTCCTGCACCCATCTCGTGGTCATGGACCGGGGCCGGCTGGTGCAGGCCGGACCGGTCGCCGAGATCACCGGCGAGAGCGACATCCTGCTGGTGACCACCGCCGCCGAGGTCTCCGAGCCGGTGGTCGAGAAGATCGCCGCGCTCCCGGGCATCGGCTCCGCCCAGCGGGTGGACGAGGGTCTGCTCGTGCGTCTCGACGGAATCACCGCCACCGGCCTGATCGGCGAACTCGTCCGGCTGGACGTCCCGCTGACCGGTGTCGGCCCGCACCGCCGCCTGGAAGACGCCTTCCTCACCCTGATCGGAGGTTCCGCATGAGCACGCTGACCGAATCGGCCCCCGGCTACCGCGCCCGGCACACCCTGCCCCTGCGCGTGGAGGCGGTACGGCAGCTGAAGCGGCGCCGGACCATGGTGATGGCGGGCATCCTGGCGGCTCTGCCCCTGGTCCTCATCGTCGCCTTCGCCATCGGCGGCAGCCCCGGCGAGGGCGAGGTGGACGACCGCATCACCCTGATGGACACGGCGACCGCCTCCGGCGTCAACTTCGCCGCCACCTGTCTGTTCGCCTCGGCGGGCTTTCTGCTGGTGGTTCCGGTGGCGCTGTTCCACGGCGACACCGTGGCCTCGGAGGCCAACTGGTCCTCCCTGCGCTATCTGCTGGCCGCCCCCGTCCCGCGCACCCGGCTCCTCTGGTCCAAGCTGGCGGTGGCGCTCGGCTTCAGTGCCGCCGCGATGGTGCTGCTGCCGCTGATCGCCCTGGTCGCCGGAACCATCGCCTACGGGTGGGGCCCGCTGAAACTTCCCACGGGCGGCTCCCTCGCCACCGGCGAGACCCTGCCCCGGCTGGCCCTGGTCGTGGTCTTCATCTTCCTCTCCCAACTCGTCACCGCCGGACTGGCGTTCTGGCTCTCCACCAAGACCGACGCCCCGCTGGGCGCGGTCGGCGGAGCGGTCGGGCTGACCATCGTCGGCAATGTGCTGGACGCGGTCACCGCGCTCGGCGACTGGCGCGAGGTGCTTCCCGCCCACTGGCAGTTCGCCTGGATCGACGCGCTCCAGCCGCAGTTGGAGTGGAGCGGCATGGTGAAGGGCGCCGCCGTTTCCGTCGCCTACGCCCTGGTGCTCTTCGCGCTCGCCTTCCGGAACTTCTCCCGCAAGGACATCGTGTCCTGACCGACGGCGGTCAGACCCAGCCCCGACGAGCCGCTTCCGCTCCCGCCCGGAAGCGGCTCGTCGTGCCGAGGGCCGAGAGCAACTCGCCCACCCGGCGGCTGTAGGTCCGGCCGGACACCCCGAGCCGGGTGGCCGCCGCCTCGTCCGTGAGCCCCGCCATCAGCGCCTGGAGCACCGGGCGCAGATGAGCCGGTGCCGCCCGGGCCGCTAGGCCGCCCCCGCCCGGCTCCTCACCCATCTCCCACCACGCGCGATGTGTGCGCACCAGGGTCTGGACCATCACCGGGTCCCGGATCACCAGCACGCCGTGGTGATAGACATCCAGATCGAGCGGGACCGCCGCCACGGCGCGGTCGGCGACGATTATGTGGAACGGGATGGACTCCGTGACCCGGGCATCCCCCGGCCGGTGCCAGCGCTCGCCGGTGTGCGCCAGACGCGCGAGACCGCGCCGGGGCGCGACCCAGCGGACCGTGGCGGTCCGGGGCGCGGACTCGTGCACACACGACCCGACCGACTGGAGGAAGGGCTCGGGCCCGCCCTGGCCGAGCGCGCCCGCCGGATCGTCGAAGCTGAGCAGCTCATGGCGCGCGGCCCGGACCACCCGCTTGAGAGCCGCGCTGACATCGTCAGCCCCGTGCACCTGCCGCCCCCGTGCCTTCCGCAGGACGGACCTCGGCACCTCCCCGCAGAGCACAGTGCCCGGAATCATTGCCAGTGACATGGCACATCACCCCCCGCTGTTCCGTGCAGACGCACAGCCCGTCCCCCCGGACCCATGCGTGTACTCCATGTACGCACACGACCTCTCACCGTGACAAGCGGCCGATCGAGGGATGGCGAGTCCTTGCCACCGCCGGCCGGAGGGGAACGCGGCAACTCGCGGCGGCCGTTGTGGATTTGAGACAGATTCGCAACATCGCCGACCGGTCCTGCGGCCCGCGCCGCACGTCACACCGACACCTGCTGAGGACCGGCCGACGGCCGGCCGACGACCGAGGGAGTCCGGATGCACCGTCGTACCAGGACACACCGCCGTGCCGGGAAGCACAGAGGAGTGGTGGCCGCGCTGCTGGCGGGCGGTCTGCTCCTGACCGCCGGGTGCAGCTCCGGAGGCCAGAGCGACCGGGGCTCCGCACAGCCCGCCGCCGAGCGCAAGGGCGCCGGTTCCGGCTCGGGCTCGGGCTCCGGTTCCGGGGCGGGCCCCGGCGGCGGGGGGAGTGCCGTCCAGGCACCCGCCCCCGATCAGGACCATGAGCTGTCGCGGGAGGACGGCTACGCGAAACGCAAGGCCCCGGACTACCTCTCCACCTTCGCCCTCGACGTCGACACCGCTTCCTACGCCTACGCGCGCCGCACCCTTCAGGACGGCCGCCGCCCCGACCCCGCCGGCATCCGCCCCGAGGAGTTCGTCAACAGCTTCCGGCAGGACTACCCGAGGCCGGAGGGCGACGGCTTCTCGGTGACGGTCGACGGCGCGGCCCTCCGGGGCACCGAGGGCGAGCTGCGCGGCGGCACCGGAGGGGAGGAGGAGAGCGGGGAGTGGTCGCTGGTCCGGGTCGGCCTCGCCACCCGCCCCGGTGCCGCGGGCACCCGCCCGCCCGCCGCGCTCACCTTCGTCATCGACGTATCCGGCTCCATGGCCGAGCCCGGCAGGCTCGACCTGGTCCGCACCTCGCTCGGAGTCCTCACCGACGAACTGCGCGACGACGACTCCATCGCCGTGGTCACCTTCAGCGGCCGGGCCGAGACCCGGTTGCCGATGACCCGGCTCGACGGCAACCGCGACCGGGTCCACCGGGTCATCGAGGCCCTGGAGCCGGCCGACTCCACCCATGTGGAGGCCGGGGTGCGCACCGGATACGAGACGGCGGTCGACGGCCACCGCCGGGGGGCCACCAACCGGGTGGTCCTGCTCTCCGACGCCCTCGCCAACACCGGTGAGACCCGGGCCGACGCCATCCTCGAACAGATCGGCGACGCCCGCCGCGAGTACGGCATCACCCTCTTCGGCGTGGGTGTCGGCAGCGACTACGGCGACGCGCTGATGGAGCGGCTCGCCGACAAGGGCGACGGGCACACCACCTATGTCTCCACCGAGGAGGAGGCCGAGCGGGTCTTCCGCGATCAACTGCCCGTCCATGTGGAGCTGCGAGCGCGCGATGTGAAGGCGCAGGTGGCGTTCGAGCAGGAGACCGTCGAGCGGTTCCGGCTGATCGGCTACGAGAACCGGGAGGTCGCGGACGAGGACTTCCGCGACGACCGGGTCGACGGCGGGGAGGTCGGCCCCGGGCACACGGTGACGGCGCTCTATGCCGTGCGGCTCCGGCCGGGGGCGAGCGGGCGGATAGCGGAGGCGACCGTGCGGTGGCTCGATCCGGAGACCCGTGCCCCTCGGGAGGAGTCGGGGGTGATCGGCACGAGCGGGGTGCGCAAGGCGCTGTGGGGCGGAGCGTCGGCCCGGTTCCAGGTCGCGGCGGTCGCCGCGTACTTCGCGGGAAGTCTGCGCGATGAGCGGATACCGGGGGCGCCGAGCCTCGGGGAGCTGGGGGAGCGGGCTCGTGCGCTGGCCGAGAGCACGGAGGACAGCGCGGTGCGGGAGCTGGCCGAGACGATAGACCGGGCGCACCGCCCGTCCGCGTACTGACCCGTTCCGCGTACTGACCCGTCCGCCCCGGCGGGGTTCCGGTGGCCGGTCCCCCGCTTCCCCGGATGAAGCGGGGGGAGTCGAGGGGCGGGGACCCTGTGCGACCGGTCCCCGCCCGGTGCGGGCTGAGGTGCGGCTGCGGCGGGCCGTGGTCGGGTGCCGGCCCTCGCACCCGGGCTGGGGTGGGTCGCGGTCGGGTGCCGGCCCTCGCACCCGGGCTGGGGTGGGTCGCGGTCGGGTGCCGGCCACCGAACCCCCACTCCTCCATCGCCGGAGGGCCGGGTGGGTGCGTCTCGATCGCGGGCTCCCGGACCCGGCGCTCGCCATCCCCGCGACGGTGGCGACGGCACCCAGCGGTGGCCGCCGGTGCCGGGCCTCTCCGCGCGCCGCTCAACCACCTCGTCACCACCGCCGGGGGCATCCCGCCGCACAACGCCGCGCGTGCGCTGAGTCGTTGGGCGTGGGCCCACGTATCCCCTCTGGAGTGAGGGGAAGAATTCCGCGCCCTCCTCCGGCAGCGCAGGAGAGTGACGATGAAGGTGCCCCTCCGGTCCTTTCTCACCGAAGTGCCCCCCGCTCGCACGGGTTATGAGAATCCTCTCCTCTTTGATTCACCTGTTCGATCTAGGAAGCACACTCTCCGCATGACACTCAGGAAAGCCAACGTCGTGGTCACGGTGGTGTGTGCCCTCGCGGGAGCGGGACTGGTGGCGGGCAGGGGCTGGGCGGAAGGGCCCGTGCCGCTGGACATCGGGCCCGTCATCCGGGTTCCCGCCGGTCATGGGCCCCTGCCGCCGGCCACCGCGCGTCCGGTTCCGCCGTCCCCGATGACCCCGGTGTCACCTTCCGCCTCGCAGGTGCCGACCAGGACCGTCACCCCCCGGGCCTCCGCCCCGCCCAGGCCGTCGAAGCCTCCCTCGGCGGCTCCTTCCTCCGCGCGTCCGCAGGGCGGCCGGCCCGTGCGGACCCTGCCTCCGGCGCACAGTTCCGACGAGGAGGACCCCTTCGCGCCGGACCTCGGCGACGAGGAAGGGGAGTGGGACGACGAGGACGGCTCCGACGGAGGCGGAGGCGGCGTCGGAGGTGGTGGCGGAAGGGCTCTGGGTGACGACTTCGGTGAGGACGACTAGACGTGCGACGAAGAACCGCCAGCGCGAGATCGCGCATCGTCGGCTGGATGCTGCTGCTCGTCGGAGCGGCGCTCGCCGCCCCCACCGTGGGGATCACCGTGGTCTGGCAGGCCCAGCTCGACCACCAGGTCGACGCCCAGCTGGAGCGGGAGGTCGACAAGCTGCGCAGGTTCGCGCGGACCGTCAACGACCCCTCCACCGGCCAGCCCTTCCGCGACGGCGCCTCGCTGCTGACCCACTTCATGACGGTGAATCTGCCCAGCCGGGAGGAGACCTTCTTCAGCATCGTCGACGGCCGCGCCGACCGGCGCAGCTCCGCCGAGGCGCCCATCCAGCTCGACCGCGATCCCGCCGTGGTGAGGAAGCTGGCGAGCGTCCACGGCACCACCGTGGGCTGGATCGACTCCTCGGAGGGCAAGGTGCGGTACGGGGTGGTCCCCGTCCGGGTCGCCGGGGACCCCCAGGACGTACGGCTGGTGGTGCTGGAGTTCCGGGACCGGCAGCTCCGCGAGGAGCGGCGGGTGGCCAAAATGCTGATGGCAACCGCCTTCGGCGCGCTGGTCTGCGCCGGGCTGGCGAGTTGGCTGGTCGCCGGGCGCATCCTGGCGCCCATCCGGCTCGTCCGGCAGACCGCCGCCCGCATCGGGGAGTCGGATCTGACCCAGCGGCTCGATGTGCAGGGCGACGACGACGTGGCCGCGCTCGCGCACACCTTCAACCACATGCTGGACCGTCTGGAGCGGGCCTTCACCGCCCAGCGCCGCTTTCTCGACGAGGTCGGGCACGAGCTGCGCACCCCGATCACCGTGGTCCGGGGCCATCTCGAACTGATGGAGGACGGCTTCGAGGAGCGGGTGATGACCCGGGCCCTGCTCGTCGACGAGCTGGACCGGATGAGCCGCATCGTGGACGATCTGATGCTGCTCGCCAAGGCGGAGCGCCCGGATTTCCTGAGCGTCGGGGAGACCAACCTGACCGATCTGATCGTGGATGTGGTCGCCAAGGCGAGAGCGCTGGGCAACCGGCACTGGCGGGTCGCCGCCGTCTCCGAGGAGACAGTGCTGGTCGACGGCCAGCGGCTCACCCAGGGACTGATCCAGCTCGCGGCCAACGCGGTCCGGCACACGCTCGACGGCGACCTGATCGAGATGGGCTCGGCGGTCCAGGAGGGCCGGGTCATGCTCTGGGTCCGGGACACCGGTCTGGGCGTCGGGCCCATCGACCGGGACCGGATCTTCGGCCGGTTCGTCCAGGCGGGCCGGGTCACCTCGCCCGCGCAGGCGGGCACGGGCATCGGCCTCGGGCTCGCGATCGTCCGCGAGATCGCCGAGGCGCACGGCGGCACGGCGTGGGTGGAGGACGCCGAAACCGGGGGAGCCCGGTTCGTACTGGACTTGCCGGCGTTCTACCCCTGGCAGAGAGGACATCATGCACCGGATTCTGATAGCGGAGGACGAAGCAGGAATCGCCTCCTTCGTCGAAAAAGGACTGCGCAGCAATGGGTTCATGACCGCGGTCGTCGCTGACGGGCTCTCCGCGTACGAGCACGCGCGGGCCGGCGACTGCGATCTGATGATCCTCGACCTGGGGCTGCCCGCGGTCGACGGACTCACGGTGCTGCGCAAGCTCAGGGAGCTGAGAGTGACCCTCCCCGTGGTCATCCTGACGGCGCGGGACAGCGTCTCCGACGTGGTCGCGGGCCTGGAGACCGGGGCGGACGACTACATCTCCAAGCCGTTCGCCTTCGAGGAGCTGCTGGCGCGCGTACGGCTGCGACTGCGCGGGGAGGCGGGCCCGGAGGCGTCGGTGCTGCGCGTGGGCGATCTGGTCCTCGATCTGCGCACCCGGCGGGTCCACGTGGACGGGCGGGTGGCGGAGCTGTCGGCGCGGGAGTTCTCGCTGGCCGAGGTGTTTCTGCGCAACCCGGACCAGGTGCTCACGCGGGAGCAACTGCTCAGCCGGGTGTGGGGGTTCGACTACGACCCCGGCTCGAACATCGTCGATGTGTATGTGCGCTATCTGCGGCGGAAGCTGGGGCCCGACCGGGTGGAGACCATCCGGGGAGTCGGATACCGGCTCCGGGCCTGAAGCCCGCGACCGGCGTCCGGCCCGAGCACCCGGCCCGAGCCCCTGATCTGATCCCCCGGCCGGAGGCCGGTACCCCATGGAGGTACCGGCACACAGGGGTGGACATCGTTGTCATGGCCATGAGAACTCTCTCACGGCGATCTCACAGGTGACTCATGACTTCGGCGCATGCTTCCGGGCCAAGACATCCAGCGCCGGATGTCCCTCCCCTCCAGCCCCCCGGCTGGACAGAGCCCGGAGTATGACCATGAAACGACTCCTCGACAACGCGCGTAACTTCCGTCACCGGATCGCCCCCGAGAGCGAGACCTTCAGCCGCTTCGCGGCCGGTCAGTCCCCCGGCACCCTCTTCATCACCTGCTCCGACTCCCGGGTGATCCCCGCCCTCATCACGGGCGCCGTCCCCGGCGAGGTCTTCGAACTCCGCAACGCCGGCAACATCATCCCCCCCTACGCGCACGGAGTGCAGTCCGGGGAGGCCGCCACCATCGAGTACGCGGTGGATGTGCTGAAGGTGCGCGACATCGTCGTCTGCGGCCACTCCCACTGCGGAGCCGTCGGCGCCCTCGCCAACGACCAGGACCTCACCACGCTTCCCAGCGTCGCCCAGTGGGTCGCCGTCGCCCGGCCCGCGCTCGCCCCGATGCTCGGCACGCCGCCGGACGACATCGCCTTCTCCAGCTACGTACAGCGCCATGTCACGGCCCAGCTGGAGGCGCTGCGGAACTACCCCAAGGTCAGCGCGGCCGTAGAAGAGGGCCGGCTCCAGCTGCACGGCTGGTACTACCGCGTGGACACCGCCGAGGTCCTCGAACTCGACGAACTGCACGGAGTGTTCCAGCGCAACTGATCAGGGCTCACCCGGCTCTCCCCACCCCCCACACGCACCGGTCCGCCGGTCATGGAGCACCCCCCCGGCTCCCCGGCGCCCGGTCGCGGCGAAAGGAACCCTGTGTCGACTGAACGACTGCGTCCCGGTGCTGGACGGCACGCGAGAAAGGCCGCCGGCACCCCCGCCCCCAAGCCCGCCGGCTCACCGCCCCTCGCCAGTTCCTTCAGTGCGGACTTCACCGCCTCCATCGTCGTCTTCCTCGTCGCCCTTCCCCTCTGCATCGGAGTAGCGGCCGCCTCCGGTGTCCCCGTGGCCCTCGGCATCATCACCGGCATCGTCGGCGGACTGATCGTGGGCTTTCTGCCCGGCAGCAGCCTCCAGGTCAGCGGCCCCGCCGCCGGACTCGCCGTCCTGGTGCTGGAGTTCGTCACCGAACACGGTGTGGGCCTCCTCGGCCCCGTCGTCCTGATCAGCGGAATCCTCCAGATGATCCTCGGTACGCTGAAGATGGGCCGGGTCTTCCAGTCCATCTCGGTCTCCGTGGTGCAGGGCATGCTCGCGGGCATCGGCGTACCGCTGATCCTCAGCCAGATGTACGCCCTCGTCGACGCCAAGCAGCTCGGTACGGCCCTGAAGAACATCGCCGGCCTGCCCGGGCTCGCCTCCGATGTCCTCGGCAACCGGCAGATGGGCGCCGCGCTGCTGCTGGGTGTCATGGCACTCGCCCTCTGCTTCCTCTGGCGGAAGGTGCCCGCGCCGCTGAACAAGGTCCCCGCGCCCCTGGTCGCGGTGATCCTCGGCAGCGCCATCGCACTGCTGCCGGGCTTCGACGTGAAGAAGGTCTCGTTCGGCAACATGCTGGACGCGGTGGACTTCGTCGGCCCCTCGGCGCTCGGCGGGCTCATCGACCCGGCCGTCCTCACCATGATCGTCACCTTCACGGTCATCGCCTCCGCGGAGAGCCTCTTCAGCGCCGCGGCCGTCGACCGGATGCACACCGGACCGCGCACCAAGTACAACGCCGAACTCTTCTCCCAGGGCGTCGGCAACACCATCTGCGGCTTCCTCGGCGCACTGCCCATGACCGCCGTCATCGTGCGCAGCGCGGCCAATGTCCAGGCGGGAGCCAGGACCAAGGTCTCCCGCGTACTGCACGGCGCCTGGCTGCTGGGCTTCGGCCTGCTGCTGCCCGGGCTGCTCGGACTCATCCCGGTCACCGTGCTGGCCGGAGTGCTGCTCCACGCGGGATGGAAGCTCTTCAACCCCCCGGCCTTCGTGCAGATGTGGCGGACCGACCGCGGCGAGGGCTTCGTCATGATCACCACGACGCTGGCCATCGTGGTCGCCAACCTGCTCGAAGGCGTCCTGGCGGGCCTCGCCGTCGCCATCGTCCTGACCGCCCTGCGGATGTCGAAGATGACCGTCCGCAGGACCACGGACGGCGACACCGGACGGCTGGAACTGCGCGGGAACGCCACCTTCCTGCGGCTCCCCCGGCTGATCGAGGAGCTGGAGTCCATCTCCGGCAACGACCGCGTCTGTGTCGACGCCTCCGGCATCTCCCATCTCGACCTCGCCTGCCGGAGCCAGATCGAGGAGTGGGCCGACCAGCGCCGCAGGGGCGGCACCGGGGAAGTGGAGATTCTCTTCCCCGGCGACCGGCCGGAGCAGCCGGCGGCCGGAGAGGGCGCCGACGACGACGGGACACCGGCCACCACGGAACCGGCGAAGCCCGAGCCCGCACGGCCCGAGCCCGCACGGCCCGAGCCCGAGCCCGAGCCGGCACGGCCGTACGCCCCCGAGCCCGCGCCCGCCCTCCAGTACAGCGCCTCCGCCCCCGGGCACTCCCACGGACACCCGGTCCACAGCGGTCCGTACCCCCGTCAGCACCAGCACCCCCAGCCGCATCAGCACGGGAGCCACGCGCCCCACGCCCCGACCCATGGGCGCCCCGTGCATCCGCAGCCGCACCATCCCCATCCGCCCCAGCCACAGCACCAGCCGCAGGCACTCATACCGCCGCAACCGCAGGGGAACGGGCGGTCCCACCCCGCGTACCAGGCGTACACCCCGCCCCAGGGTCCCCCGGTCCAGGGCTACGGCCAGCAGGGATACGACAGGCCCGTGGGAGCGGGCGGCGACTGGAGGCCCGATGACGAGTGGGCCGTCCGGCACTTCGGCGAGGGGAACCGGCGATGAAGCCGTTGAGGACAGCGCTCGCGGACGCCCTGCACTTAAAGGATCTGCGCGACCTCCGGCACCACGGCGGCCATCGGGAGGACCGCGTCCGGCGCGGCCCGGCGGACCACCGCGGAGCCGGCCCGGCCCGGGCCGACCACCGCCGCACCGAGCGTCCGGACCATCCGGACCGCTCCATCTGCCCGGAGTACCCGGAACGGGCCGAACGGCACCCCGACTGGGCGGACCGGTACTCCGGCGGCGGACGGCGCCCGGCCACCGGGCCCTGTGAGCGGGACGCGCTCTTCGAGTTCCTGCGCTCGATGCACCACTTCCTCACCGCACCCCAGCACCCCGCGCGCCCCGGCCGCCCCGAACCACCCGACGGGACCGACCCACGGCCCGTCCGGCCCTCCTAGGTCGTTTCTTTCGGATCGTGCCGGGCTCGCGAGCCCTGGCACCGCGCCTCGCCGCGTTGCCGTCCCTCGCCGGCGCTCGGCGTGGGCTCGCTCCTCCGCCTCGCGATCCACGGCACCGGACCCCGCTCACCGATCCGGCCCGATCCGAAAGAAACTCCCCGGGCCGCACCCCCGGCGGGTCACCGGACCGCCGCCCACGGAGCCGACATCCCGCAGGGCTCCGTGGGCGGCACCAGGGCCTTGATGACAACTTCCCCCACCGAGGCCCTGGCCGAGCCCCCTCTCCGTCCCCCGCGGAGAGGGGGCTCCCGCCTGCCCGGAGCCGGTCCCTCCGGGGGCCGTCCCTCCGGAGGCCGTGCCGGGAGACGCGGCGTCCGACCGCTGCCCGGAGTCCGCCTGCGCCCCGTGGGCGCAGACGGGTGCGGCCCGGCGGCCCTTCAGAGCAGTCCCGCCTCGCGCCACACCCGTCTGCCCCGGGAGTCCAGGGCCCCCACCTCGTCGAGGAGGGCCGACAGCCGCGCCGCGCCCTTGCGCAGCACCTCCCGGCGGTGGTCGCTCGCGCGCACCTGGGCCAGAGCGGTGCGGCGGTCGAGTCCGCAGTCGGGGTAGACGTTCGGGTTGACGAAGGCGCGGGCGAACACCCGTGCGAGTTCGCCGGTGACGGCGCATGTCAGCCGCCGCTCCAGCCGTCCCGACTCGGCCATCTGGCGGCGGAGTTCCTCCTTCGCATACCGCACATGTCGGGCCTCCTCGATCACATGGATGCGGGTCACCCCGCGCACCAGGGGCTGAATCCGGTCATCGGCGAAGGTCAGCCGCTGCATCCAGTCGATGACCTCCTCGCAGAGCAGCGTGAAGATCAGTGAAGTCGCCGTATTCGAGCAGGACTTGAAAATCCGGGTGACGTTCTGAATGAACGGGGACACGGGATAGACGGCGGTGCCCGACTTGGCGAGAAAGCGGGAGAACATCATGGAGTGGCGGCATTCATCGGCGATCTCCGTCAGCGCATAGCGCACATGCTTGCTGGTGACGGGCTTGTCGTAGATATGCCGCAGCAGAAGTTGCATGACCACGATCTCGAACCAGATGCCGATCGAGGCCAGTGCGGCGCTCTCGGTGCGGGCGAGGAGGCGGCGCTGCTCATCGGACATGTCCCGCCACAGCGGAGTTCCGTAGAGGGAAAGGAGTTCCGGCGGCCAGAACCATTTTCCCTCATCGAAAGGGGCCTCCCAGTCGAGTTCCCGCTCGGGGTCGAAGGAATGCCTGACGCTCGCCTGCAGTAGGCGTTCTGCCACCTCCTCACGGTCCTTCAGCAGGCGCTGCGCGGTGGTGGTTGCCGGTGTCTTCGCGGTCACTGCGGTTCCTTGGTTAAGTCATACGATCTGACCTGATGGCGAAAGAGTGGTGCGTGGATCACCCTCAGGCAAAGGTCTTTATATCGCCCAAGGATGACCGTTTCGCCCACCGTGGGCCGCGGCTTGGGCTTCTCCGGCACTCAAGGGATGATGATCACTCAAACGAGCGACAGCCCGAGCGGTGACCAGAACAGCCCATAATCGTTGAGAGGGCCGTGTTCACCCATGCCGACACCCCAGCCTATGCCCGTGCCGACATCTCGGCCGACGCCGTCGAATCGGCGCCGCCCGCCCGCCGTGAACTGACCTCCGTACTCTTCAAGGACGGCCCCGCCGATGCTCATTCACATTGGCGGAAAACCATCTCCACAGAGCCCTTCCGATTCCGTCCCGAGTTGCGGACGGAGGAGCGCTGGGAGTTGTCCTATACGCGACTGCGCGCATTCAACGAGGAAATCGAATCCGCCGAGGAACTGGCACGCGACCCCCGAGGGCTCGCCGCCATGCACGAGTGGGCCGCGGTCGTCGACGGGGCACTCGCCACCGTGGCCGGAATCCACTACAACCTCTTCCTCGGCAGCCTGGTGGATGACAATTCAACGGAGCGTGACCTCACGGCCTTCGAGATTCTCGCGCGCACAGGAACGTTCCTGTGCACCGAGCGGGCCCATGGAAATGACGCGGCGGCGCTGGAGACGACCGCCACCTACGACCGCCGCGCCAATGTCTTTGTCCTGCACACCCCCAATGAGGGCGCCCAGAAGTACATGCCCAACACCAGCCGGGCGGGCGGGCCCAAGTCCGCGGTCGTCGCCGCCCGCCTCGTCGTGGACGGCCAGGACCTGGGGGTGTTCCTCTTCCTCACCCCGCTGACCGACCGGCACGGCCCGCTGCCCGGCATCAGCATCGAACAGCTCCCGGAACGCATCGGCAGCCCGGTCGACCACTGTGTCACCGCCTTCGACCGGGTACGGCTGCCGCGAACAGCCCTGGTCCAGGGGCCGCACGGCCGGCTGCTCTCCGACGGCACGCTGCGCAGCGCCGTCGGCAGTCCGCGCAAGCGCTTCCTCCAGGCCATCGGCCGGGTCACCGCGGGCAAGCTCTGTATGAGCGCCAGCACCCTGGGCGGCTGCCGGGCGGCCCTCGCCATCGCCGTCCGCTACGCCCACACCCGGCGGATCTCCGGTCCCACCGCCGGCAGCAGGATTCCGCTGGCCGCCCACCGCAGCCACCACGCCCGGCTGCTGAAGTCCCTGGCGACCGCCTACGCCATGACCTTTCTGCACCGGGCCGTCACCGATGCCTGGATCGGGCACGACCCGGCCGAGCGGGACCGGGCGGAGCGGCTGGTGGCCGTCGCCAAGGGGTGGATCACCTGGCAGGCCCGCGCCATCACGATCGAGGCCCGGGAGCGCTGCGGCGCCCGCGCGCTCTTCCCCGTCAACGGGCTGGCCGAGTACCCGGCCAACGCGGACGGGGCCATCACCGCCGAGGGCGACAACCTCGCCATCTGGTGCAAGGCGGGCGCGGAGATGATTTTCGGACACACGCCGACCGAGCCGACCGGCCGCCGGACCGTCAACCCCCAGGCGCCCTCCGCCCTGCGAGATCCCTCCTTCCTCCGCGACCAGCTCGCCGTCATGGAGAGCCGCTGGCACCACCGGGCCCGGCTCAACCTCAGATCCGGGCCGTCGGGGGACTCCCTGGGCCGCTGGAACAACGCCTCCAGCGCCGCCCTCGAACTCGTCGCGGCCCATGCCACCCTCCAGGCCGCCGATGCCTTCATCGCCGCCATCGACACGGTCACCCACCCCGGCACCCGGGCCCTGCTGAAGGACCTCTGCGCCCTCTTCCTCCTGGACTCGCTCACCCCGCGCGCCGGAGAACTGCTCGCGGACGGGCACCTCAGCGCCGCGCAGGTCCGGGCGATCCCGGATCTGACCGAGCGGCTCACCGCTCGGCTGGCCCCGCATCTCGCGGTCATCGCGGACGCGTTCGCGGTACCGGAGGAGCACCTCGGGGACCTGCCGATGCTGACCGCCCCCTGACCGCTCCCCCTCCCGGCCACCAGGACGGCCCGATCCCGTCCGTGACCGATCCCGTCCGTGACCGGCCTCGTCCGTGACCGGCCTCGTCCGTGACCGGCCTCGTCCGTGACCGACCCCGGCCGCGGCGACCACCCCCCGGCCGCGGCGACCACCCCCCGGCCGCGGCGACCACCACCGGCCCCCGGCGGCCGGCTCCGACCCCGGCGACCGGCCGGGGTCCCCACCGCCCGCCCCGTCCCGCCGCAGGAGTACGCATGAAGGCCGTCCAGTACCGCACCCCCGGTGCCGGGCCCGAACTGGTCACCCTCCCCGACCCCGTACCCGGACCGGGGCAGGTGCTGGTCGAGGTCACCGCCGCGGGCATCTGCCGCTCCGACCTCACCGTGATGGCCGCCCCGAGGGAGACCCTCTCCTTTCCGCTGCCCCTCACCCTGGGCCACGAGGCGGCCGGGACCGTCGCGGCCGTGGGGCCGGACACCCACGGTGCGACGGTCGGGGACGCGGTCGCCGTCTACGGCGCCTGGGGCTGCGGAACCTGCCGTTCCTGCGCGGTGGGCCGGGAGAACTACTGCCCCCACGCCCCGGCCCGCTCCATCCTCCCGCCCGGCCTCGGCGCGCCCGGTGCCCTGGCCGGGTACCTCCTCGTCGACGACCCCCGCCATCTGCTGCCCCTCGACGGCCTCGACCCCGTGCACGCCGCGCCGCTCACCGACGCCGGGCTCACCCCGTACCACGCGATCAGCGAGAGCCGCCACAAGCTCCCGCCCGGCAGCACGGCGGTCGTCATCGGCGCCGGCGGCCTCGGTCATCTCGCGGTGCAGCTGCTGCGCTGTCTGACCCCGGCCACCGTTGTCGCCCTCGATGTCACCGGGGAGAAGCGCGCGCTCGCCCGGGACGCGGGCGCCCACCACGCCCTGCCCGGCGACGACACCGCCCGGTCCGCCATCGACGGCCTCACGGGCGGGCTGGGCGCGGCGGCCGTCTACGACTTCGTCGCCTCCCCGGCCACCACCTCGCTGGCCGCCCGGGTCACCGCCGCCGACGGCCATATCGCGCTGCTCGGCATCGGCCGGGGCGCCGTCCCCGTCGCCTTCGGCGGCACCCGGCCGGGCATCACCGTCACCGCGCCCTACTGGGGCACCCGGCAGGATCTCCTCGATGTGCTCGCCCTCGCCCGCGCCGGCCGGATCACCCCGCACACCGAGACGTACACCCTCGACGAAGCCCCGCTGGCGTACGAGCGGCTGCGCGCCGGCGCCATCGCCGGACGGGCGGTGGTGGTGCCCTGAGCGGAAGCCGTGCTCACGCCGCCGGGACCAGCTCACGCCGCCGGGACCGTGCTCACGCCGCCGGGACCGCCAGGAAACGGCTGGCCTGCCCGCTGTGCGAGACATAGAGATCCTCCCGGCCCCGGGTGCACGCCACGAAGAGCAGACAGCGCTCGGTGAGCATGTCGCTCTGGTGCTGGAGCCGGTCGATCTCCTCGGCGGTGATCGCGGGGGCGAACGGAAACGCCCCCGAGGTCACCCCGATCAGCGCCACACAGCGGAACTCCAGCCCCTTCATGGCGTGCATGGTGGCCAGCCGCACCCCCTCGTCCCGCTCCGACGGGCGCTCCCTGACCAGCCGCGCCTCGATGCCCGCGCGCCGCAGCCGCCCCCTGACCTTCTCCAGCGAGGTGTGGAAACGCGCGGCGACCGCGATCTCGGAGGGCGCCACCCCCGCGCGCACCCACCCCTCGATCCGCTCCATCAGCGCGGTCAGCTCGCTCTCCTCGTCGGGGAACTGCCGGATGGTGGGCCGCCGGCCGTGCAGCAGCGAGCGGTACCCGGCGAGCGAGTCCAGATCGTCCCCGGAGAGGTCCGACACCGCCTCCCCGCCCAGCAGCTCCGCCGACCAGCTCAGGATCTCCTCCGTGTTGCGGTAGTTGATCCGCAGCCGGCTGGACCGGCCCGCCACCGCGATCCCCAGCGAACCGAACGACACCCGCGAGTCGTAGATCCGCTGGTGCGGATCGCCGGTGATGAACAGATCATCGGGACCCGGGGCCACCGCGCCCCGCAGCACCCGCCACTGCGCCGGGTGCAGATCCTGCGCCTCGTCCACCACGACGTGCGCGTAACGGGCCGCGTCCGTCCGTCCGTCGGCCAGCAGTCGCGCGGCCTCCGCGCACAGCTGGAGATAGGTCCGCTTCCCGTCGGCGCGCAACTGCCGCTCGAACTCGGCGACCGCCCGCCACACCCGCGCCCGCTTCACCGGGCCCAGCGCCGAACCCCGGCCGTGCCGCTGGGCCCGGAGGTACTCCTCCACCGTGGTGATGGCCTGGGCGAGCACGACATGCCGGTACTCCTGGGCGAGGAACTGCTCGCTCCACTCCAGCGCCAGCTTCTTCCGTATCCGCTGCCAGCGGGACCTCTCCTCCAGATCGTCCGCCAGCTGCGGCGACGGATCGGGGGAGCGCTGCACCACCTCCCGCGCATAGGCGTCCACGGTGGTCACATCGACCCGGGACAGCAGCCGCTCGTCGTGGTCCAGGAGCAGCGCCAGGGACTCGCGCAGCGCATGGGCCAGCGCCGTCGTGTACGTCGTCAGCAGCACCCGGGCGCCCTCGGGCGAGCGCTCCAGCAGATGCTTCACCCGGTGCAGCGCCACCACCGTCTTCCCGGTGCCCGGTCCGCCGCAGACCTGCGCCGGACCGGCGAAGGAGACGCGGTACGCCACCCTCCGCTGCGCCGGGTGCAGATACACCCGCCACGCGGCGAACGGCTTGGAGAGGATGTCCTCCAGCTCCCGCGTCCCGCTGACGAGGGTGATGCGGCTGCTGGTGTTGGCCATCGCCGTGGTGAGGTCCTGCGGGTCGTACGGCCCCGGGTCGGCGGGCCTGCGCAGCGCCACCACCTCGCGCCACACGGTCTCCTCGTCGAAGCCCTCGGCCAGGAACTGGAGCACCTCGAACTGGTCCTCGGGGAAGAGCGAGGAGAAGGCCTCCAGCTGCGGCTTGTCGATGACCGTGCGCACGGCCGTCAGCGTGGTGGCGTCGATCCCGAGCTTCTTCAGGGCGCCGTCCGAGAAGGTGTCGAAGAGGCGGGTCGGGGCCGAGGCCGCCGCCTGCTCCAGGACCGGCGTCAACTGCTCGATCGCCACGACATTGCGGAGTTCGAGCCCCCGGGTCGCCGTGTTGACGGTGTAGATCCGCTTGGCCGCCCACTCGTACGCCTTGTCGTGCTGGACCACATTGACCAGGAGGAAGGTGTCCCCGCCGTCGTCAGGGGCCAGCACCACCCCGCGCCAGAAGTCGGTGATACGGATGGTCCGCATCCGGGGGTCCCTGGCCTGCTCCACCGACTCCAGGTGAAGACCCTTGTCGGAGTGCAGCTCCGCCACCGTGAGGCTCTGGAACTTGACCATCGCCTTGCGCACCCCCGCGCGCACCGGCTTCTCCAGCTGCTCGTACTTCTCCCAGAACGTGTTGGCGAAAGCCAGTTGCGGCACCGTGAGCCCCTCCGCGCGACAGCCGGACGAAATCCACCCTACTGGGGGTTCTCGCGGCGCCGCCCCTCACTCCTCCCACTCCAGGACGGCGTTCCGCAGCCGCGTCGACGCGGCGTCTCCCGGGAGCCGGCCATCGGCTATCGCGCACAGGATCAGGGTGCCGTCCTTGCCGACCCTCTCCCGCATTCCCCCGCGGCCCAGCCGGTCCCGGAACCTCTGTGCCGCGATCACGAACCCGGTCGGCACCCGGGTGCTCCCCGTGCTCCCGTTGCTCTCCGGGCGCGCCACGGGCGCACGGGACGGGCGGACGGGGCGGTGCGCCACCGGGCCCCGCGCGGCCTCCCTGCGCCTCCGCTCCGACTCCCCGGCCTCCTCCTCCAGCACCTCCCGCAGCCTGCGCCTCGCCTTGGTCTCGATCTGCCGGATGCGCTCGCGGGTGACCTGGTAGTCGTCGCCTATCCGGTGGAGGGTCTGGCGCTCGCCGTCGACCAGCCCGGAGCGGCGGCGGAGGATATCGGCCTGCTTGGGGCTCAACCTGCTGAGCAGCCGGGACTCGATGTCCTCCCGGGACCAGGAGTGGTGCAGCACCTCCTCCGGGCCGGGCCTCGGATGCTCGAACGACAGGGCGTCGCCGAGGTTCGCGCCTTCGAAGAGCTGCCGGTCCAGGGAGTCGGTGACCCGGCTGACCCGGCGGATCTCCCGCACCCGGGTGATGGTCAGCCCGGTGGCGACGGCGACCTCCCCGGCCGAGGCCGGCCGGCCCTCCGACCGGAGGCGGGCGGTGACCGCGGCCACCTTCCGGATCTCCTCGTGGAAGTGGACCGGGATGCGGATGGCGCTGCCGAAGTCCGCCACCGCGCGGGACATCGACTGGCGCACCCAGTGGAAGGCGTAGGTCGAGAACCGCCAGCCCAGCCGGGGGTTGAACTTGCAGGTGGCGTGCATCAGCCCGAGCACTCCGTACTGATGCAGATCGTCGTAGTCGAGGCCCTGGTCGACGTACTTCTTGCACATCTCGTGCACGAGACCGGTGTTGTGCTCGACCAGGGCCTCGTAGGCCCGGCGCCGTGGGTCGCCGGGGTCCAGGGAGGCGAGTTCGGCCTCGGTCACCTCGCGCTCGGCATGCTCCGGACCGCCGTGCATCAGCAGGGAGAGGCCGATGACCTCGGCCTCGGAGAGCAGCCGCTTGGCGGGGTTGCGGATGTGCCGCCGTCTGTCGAACAGCCGGTGCGCGGCCTCGATCGCGGCCCGGTCCCCCGCCGCCGAGACAGGGGCGGCGGGAGCGGCGCCGGGGCCCATCAGCGGCGCGCTCAGCGCGGCGGGGGCGGTGGGAGGGGTGTCGAGCGCGGTGGGGGCGTCCGAGCCGGTGTCGTTGTCCGAGCCGGCTTCGGCGTCCGCTTCGCGGTCCGATTCGGTGCCGGTGCCGGCGGGTGGAGTGGAGCCGCCGGAGGGTGCGGAGCCGGACGGGGGAGCGGTGGGCGGGCCGGGGGCCCGGGGCGGCGCGGGCTCCGCGCTCTCCCTCCCCGGCGCGAGCGCGGCGACGAGCGCCTCCCGCTCCGCCGCACCGAGCCCGCAGAGCCGCGCCACCCCGCCCGCGATCTCCGGCGGTATCCCGTACTCCGTCCCGTACCGCCGGGCCAGCTCCAGGGCCATGGCGACCCGATGGGCCGAGGTGTCCGACAGGGGCGAGGGCGCGGGCCGTGGGGATGGTGGGGATGGTGGGGACGGGGTGGGTGGTACGGGTGGTGGTGAGCCGGGCCCCTCCGCCTCGGCTGTCGCGGCGGGCGACCGCTCCACCGGCGCTGTCACGCCGGACGCCCTCCCGGCCCCGGCCCCGGTCTTGACCCCGGCCCCGGCCTCGGTCCCGGTCCCGGCCTCGGCCCCGGCCCCGGCCGGATCGGGGGCCGCCGTCCGGGGGTCCGCCGCCCGGGGGGCCGCCGTCCGGCGGACGGCCGCGACCGGCGCCCCGGCCGGTGGCTCAGGACGCACCGCCCGGCCGCCAACAGGGCCGGGAGGCACGGGACATGGCGCGATCGCGGGACCGCCCGACCGGATGGACTCCTCCGGGGCGGGGCGCCGGGGCGAACCGACGCCCGGTCTTCCGGCCCCCCGGTCGGGCCCCCCGGCCCGGCCCCGGGGCGGGCTCACCGGGGCGGCTATGCGCAACCCGAAGGAGGGCAGGGCCTGTTCCATCCGGTCGAGCCCCGCGCGGTCGAGGCCGAGGTGGGCGGTGACCGCCTCGAACTCGGCGCGGGCCACCACCCCTCGTACCGCCAGTTCCTTCAGCCGTCGCAGCAGCGGTCCCATTGCCGCGCGCAGGTCTTGCGCCCTGTCCCCCCGGGCGCCCGGCGCAATGCCAGTCATGGCAAGACTCTGGCACAAGGCACTGACATTCGGCTCTGAACCGTGCGAACCAGCGCTAGTATCCGGAATTCCGGCAGGGGGCGGCGCACCGGACGGGCCCGGCCGGCGCACCACGCACGAGGGGGATCGATGGAGCCGCGCGACGAGCTGACCGCCTATCTGCGGCGTCAGTTGGTGGGACCCGCCCAGGGCCCCGACGAGACGCTGGACATACCACCGGACCGTCAGTACCTCGCGGGCACCCTCTACCCCCAGGAAGCCGATCTGCACCACCAGTTGGAACTGTCCGGCGACGAGCAGGAAGGGGCCGGGACGGAGCGGCGGCAGGACGACACCAGCCCCGCCGCCGACCCGCTCCCCTCGGCCAACTCCTGGCTCCCCTCCTCCCTCGGCATCAGCCTCTGCACCGACGCCCCCGCCCTGCGCGTCGTCTGCTCCGCCGCCCGCTACGAGACCGGGCAGGGCCCCCGGGGCCGCCGCTGGCAGCGCCACCCGCTCCCCGAGGAGAGCGTCCTGGTGGGGCCCTCCGTCACCGCTGTCCCCGTACTGGAGGGGCGTGCCGAACTGCGGTTCCGCTGGCGGCCGTTCGGCGACGGCCATCTCGTCACGGCCGCCCTGGTCAACGCGGGCCGCACCGAGGGGGAGGGCCCCGCGTGGGACCGGATGCTCTTCCAGGCCCGGCTCAGCCTGACTCCCGAGGGCGGCACGATCCGCCAGTACCCCAGCGTCCGGCTCGCCAGCCGCGACGAGGAGGAGCGCGAACTCCGGCTCCAGTACCGCCATGTCCGTACCCACGCCATAGGCCACGGGTGCGCGGTCACCGAGGAGACCGCCCCCGCCCCCGGAACCCCCGCCCCCGGAACCCCCGTCCCCGATCACCACCCCACCCGCCCCGTCCGCCTCCACACCGAAGTCCTCCCCCAGGCCGAGGTCCCCGCCGTCCGTGCCTCGGGGCCCGCCGCCTCTCCCGTGCTCACCCTCTCCCACCTCGCCGACCCCACCGTTCCCACGGGTCTGCTCCGCGACGAGCTGCGCGCGTTCGTCGCCGGCTACCGCGCCTGGCACACCGCCCAGGACCCGGCCTCCGCCCCCGACTGGGGCCGGGAGGCCGCCGGCCGCGTCCTGGCGCGGATCGGCACCGCCGTCGCCCGGATCGAGTCCGGCGTCGAGACCCTCTGCGACCCGGAGCGCCCGGAGCTGCTGGCGGCGTTCCGCGCCGCGAATCGCGCCATGGCGCTCCAGATGCGCCACAGCGCCCCCGACCAGGCCGGCGAGCGCCATGAGCGCGGCGCCCCGCGCCAGGACGAGCCCGCCACCGACCCGGCCGCCGCCTGGCGCCCCTTCCAGCTCGCGTTCTTCCTGCTCGCGCTGGACGGCACCGTCGACCCGACCCACCCGGACCGGGACCGCGTCGATCTGATCTGGTTCCCCACCGGCGGGGGCAAGACCGAGGCGTATCTGCTGCTCGCGGCGTTTCTGATGGTGCTGCGGCGGCGGGACGCCGACGGCGGCGGCACCGCCGTCCTCAGCCGCTACACCCTCAGTCTGCTCACCACCCAGCAGTTCCAGCGCGCCGCCACCACCGTCTGCGCCCTGGAGCGGATGCGCCGGGACGACCCGGCCGCCCTCGGCACCGAGCCGTTCACCATCGGCCTCTGGGTCGGCGACACCACCGTGCCCAACACCTACGCCAAGGCGAAGACCCTCTACGACGATGTGCGCGCCGCCGCCCGCCCCGAGGAGGTCTTCATCCTCGACCGCTGCCCCTGGTGCGGCACCCGGATTCTGCCGCGCGCCAAGTCCTCGGACATCGAGGACTACGGGGTGCGCGCCACCGAGCAGTCCTTCGCCTTCCACTGCCCGCGCGACGCCTGCGCCTTCCACGGCGAACTCCCCATCGCGGTCGTCGACGAGCACCTCTACGACCGGCCCCCGACCTTCGTCCTCGGCACCGTCGACAAATTCGCCCGGCTCGCCTGGGAGCCGAGGGCGGGACGGCTCTTCGGCGCCGCGGGCCACCGCCCTCCCGGCCTGGTCATCCAGGACGAACTCCATCTGCTGACCGGCCCGCTGGGCTCCCTCGCGGGCCTGTACGAGTCGGCGGTGATCGCGCTCTGCACGGCGGGCGGGGACTCCCCCGGGAACGGGAGCGGGGGCGGGGGCGGGGGCGGGCGCGGTCCCAAGATCGTCGCCTCCACCGCGACCATCCGCCGCGCCGGGGAGCAGGTGCGCCGGCTGTACGGGCGGGATGTCCAGGTCTTCCCCTCGGCGGGGCTCGACGCCCGCCACTCCTACTTCGCCGAACCCGACACCGGCCGCCCCGGCCGCCGCTACCTCGGGGTGATGGCACAGGGCCACACCGCGGGCCGGGCATCGGTCACCACCGCGGCCGCCATGCTCCAGGGCGCGTACGAACTCCCCGCCGGGCACCGCGACGACTACTGGACCCTGGTCGCCTACCACCACAGCCTGCGCGAACTCGGCCGGACCGTCACCGCGGCCGGTGACGACATCCCCGCCCAGCTCGCCGGGCTCGCGGGGCCGCACGGCACCCGCGACCTGCCCGACTCCGAGGTCCAGGAGCTGACCGCCAACCTCGCCCGCGCCCAGCAGCCGGTCCTCCTCGACCGGCTGGAGAAGCCCTGGGACGACCCGGCGGCCGTCTCCTTCCTCCCCTGCACCAACATGCTCTCGGTGGGCGTCGATGTGAAGCGCCTCGCCCTGATGCTGATGCTCGGCCAGCCCAAGGCGACCGCCGAGTACATCCAGGCCACCAGCCGCGTCGGCCGGCACGGTGTCCCCGGTCTCGTGGTCACCTTCTTCAACGCCACCCGCCCGCGCGACCGTTCGCACTACGAGACCTTCGGCACCTACCACCGCGCCCTGTACCGCCATGTCGAGCCCACCAGCGTCACCCCCTGGTCGGTGCCCGCCCGCCGCCGCGCCCTCCACGCCGTGCTGGTCATCCTCGTACGCCACCGGCTCGGCCTCGCCGCCGAGGACCGGGCGGGAGAGCTTCTGGACCGGCTGCCGGAGGCCGTCGCCCTCGCCGAGCGGATCGTGGAGTGGGCCGCGTCGAGCGACCCGCGCGCCACCGCCTCCGTACGGGACGAACTGGACCGGCTCCTCGCCGCGTGGCAGCGGCTCGCCCAGGACGCCCGGGACAGCGGCAGAGCGCTCCACTACCGCAGCCAGGGCAAGGGGCAATCGCACCTCCTCAAGAACTTCGAGCAGTACGGCGGCCTGTGGGAGACCCCGCACTCGCTGCGCAGCGTCGACCGCGAATGCCAGGTCACCGTCAAGGGAGCCGACCGATGAGCCGCAAGCTGCGGGTGCGCCAGGCACAGACCGTGCTCCCCTTCGGCGTCGGCGCCGTACTCGACCTCCAGGGCGAGTCGTTCGTCGCCACCGGCATCGGCGACTGGCCCGCCAAGCGCACGCCCGTCGACTCCCCGCGCCTCGCCGCCCGGCTGCGCGCCAGCGGCTTCTACGCGGCGCCCGCCACCCTCAACGACCGCTTCGACACCCCCGACGCGCCCGGCGCCCCCTATATCCGCTTCCCCACCTGGCTCTTCTGCGGGGCGTGCCGCCGGATGAAGCGCTGGCGCATCGCGGACGAGACCCCCGGCACCCCGCCGCGCTGCCCCGGCTGCGCGCCCGGGCGACCGCTGGTCCCGATGCGGTTCGTCCAGATCTGCCGGGGCGGCCATCTCTCGGATGTGGACTGGTGGTTCTGGGCCCACTCCGAACTCGACCCGGAGAAGCGCCGCTCCTGCGCGGACCGCGACCGCCTCAGCTTCCGGGTCGAACACCGGGCGTCCGGCCTGGAGGCGCTCTCCATCGTCTGCGACGCGGGCGCCGGCTGTCCGGGAGCCTCGCGCAATCTGCTCAAGGTGCTCGGCACGCACGGCCTGCGCTGTGCGGGGCGCAACCCCTGGCAGCGCGCCGGTGAGGCCGTCACCTGCACCGAGGCCGTCCAGGTCGTCCAGCGCACGGCGGGCAATCTGTACTACCCGGTGGTGCACTCGGCGCTGGACATCCCGGGGGCCGAGACCAATCCGGCCGTCGAGAGCGCCGGGGCCGACCGGGTCCGCGCCAGTTCGCTCTGGCTCGCCCTGTGCTCCGCCCCGGAAGGCCCCTCCGCCCCCGTGCTGCGCGATCTGCTCAAGCAGGAGACGGACGCCGACGACGCGCTGCTGGACGCGCTGCTCGCCGAGGAGCACGGCACCGCCACCGGCCCCGGCGCGGCGCCCGCTCCCGGGACACCCGTCTACCCGGACCTCAGCCAGGAGGAGTGGGCGGCCTTCACCGCCCCCGCGCCCGAGGCCACCCGCGACTTCGTCGTCCGCCACACCGGGCTCGGCCTCGACCAGGAGGCCGGGGCGCCGTGGACCGCGCTCCACGAGCGCGTCGGGCGGGTCGTGCTCGCCGACCGGCTCCGCGAGGTCCGGGCGCTCCAGGGCTTCACCCGGGTCTCGCCCGATGCCGCCTTCGTCCCCGCCGACACCGCCGGGCGGCTGCGCTGGCTGCCCGCCGTGGAGGTGTTCGGCGAAGGCATCTTCCTCACGCTGGACCAGGAACGGCTCAGCGAGTGGGAGGACGACCCGGAGGTACGGAACCGGGTCGCGGGCATCCGCGCCGACCTGGACCGCAGCTTTCAGAAGGACCGGCTGGAGGCCCGTACCGGAGCGGTGCTCGCGCCGCGCTTCGTCCTGCTCCACACCCTCGCCCACCTCCTCATCCGCCAGCTCTCCTTCGAGTCCGGCTACACCACCGCGAGCCTGCGCGAGCGGGTGTACGGACGGGAGCCGAGCGGTCAGGCCGGGCTGCTGATCTACACGGCGGCCGGGGACGCCGCGGGGACACTCGGCGGGCTCGTCCAGCAGGGCGAGGCACCGCACCTCGCCGAGACCCTGCTGCGGATGACCGAGGCCGCCGCCTGGTGCTCGGCCGACCCGCTCTGCGCCGAACACTCGGGCCAGGGCTTCGGCAACCTCAACCGGGGTGCCTGCCACGCCTGCGCCCTGCTCCCCGAGACCAGTTGCGAGACCGGCAACACCCTGCTGGACCGGGTGCTGCTGATCGGCGGGGGAGGGGTGCCCGGCTTCTTCGAGCCCGTCATCGACACCGCCCGCGAGGCGGCGAGCGGCGGAGAGGACTGAACGGGCCCATGCCGGTCGACTATCTCTCCCTCGCCCCCCAGCAGCGGGATCTCCTCGCGGGCATCCCCTTCGACGGACACCATCTGGTGACCGGTCCGCCCGGCTCGGGGAAGAGCCTGCTCGCCGTCCAGCGGGCGGTGATGCTCGCCCTCACCGGCACGCCCGTCGCCCTGCTCACCCGCTCCAATCTGCTGCGCCAGTCCCTGGAACCCCTGGCCGCCGCCCTCGGGCCGGAACAGGACGCGGACCGGGCGCGGGGCCGGGGCGCGGACCGTGACCGGAACACGAGCCGGAACACGGGCCGGAACACGGGCCGGAACACGGGCCTGGCCACGGGCCCGGGTACGGGGCTGGAGGTCGGCACCGTCCACCGCTGGCTGCACACCTGGCACCGGGGGCTCACCGGCGACCCGGCGCCGCAGACCCCGGACGGCTGGTTCGACTGGCCCCTGGTCTTCCGGCGCGCGGCCCAGCAGCCGGGCACCGCACCGGTGCTGGTGCTCGACGAGGGCCAGGATCTGCCCGTCGACTTCTACCGGCTCTGCCGGCTGCTCGGCGCCCGGGTGACCGTCTTCGCCGACGAGTGCCAGCGCATCACCGACACCCAGTCCACCCTCGCCGAGATCGCCGCCGTGCTCGGCGGCCCCGGCCGCCACGATCTCACCGACAACCACCGCAACACCCGGCCCCTGGCCGCCCTGGCCGCCCACTTCCACGTGGGCGCGGTGCCGCCACCGCTGCCGGAGCGGCCGGGTCCCGGCGCGGTGCTGCGCCGCTACGCCGACGCCCGGGAGGTCACCGACCACATCGCCCGCCACACCCGGGGGAACCCGGGCCACCGCACGGGGGTGATCCTCCGGCACACCCACCACCAACTCGACCTCCAGGCGCGTCTGGAGCCCCTTCTCCCGGCGGGGCGCCTCCAGACGTACAGCGGCAAGGCCACCGGTGGCCGGTACCGCGATCTGACGCTCGACCGCCCCGGTGTCACCCTGCTCAACCGTGCCAGCGCCAAGGGTCTCGACTTCGACACCGTCTTCGTCCCCGACACCCATCTCGACGCCGCCGTCGACCCCACCGCCGCCGCCCTGCGGATGGCGTACTACGTCCTGGTCACGCGCGCTCGCGGCGAACTGCACCTCGGCTACGCGGGCGACCGCGAACCGCCGCTGCTGGCGGGGGTGCCCAGGGAGCTGCTGGGGCGGTACGGGGGAGGGTGACCGGGCCCGCGGGCCACGGCCGTCTCCGGGTGTCTCCGGGCCTCTCCGGCCGTGTTCGGGCGCCTCCGGGGGTGTTCGGGCTTCTCCGGGCGGCGGGCTCGGCGCCCGCGCGCCACCGCTCCGTACCGCGCGATGTCCCGGCCGTCCACCGGCCGCTGTCCGGGGCCGGCGGGGTGTCTCGGGCGCGGGCCCGTGTTCGCTCGTGCCCACCCGCGCCGCCCCGTGCTGACATGCGGCAACGCGGCCCGCGCCCACCCATCCGCCCCCCGAACCGGTCGGATTCACGCCATTGTCCGCCCCGGGCCCGCACCCCGTGTGCCGCTTTCTGGTGGGAAATCCCCGTCGCGTGGCAGGCTTCGGGACCGAGACGCCACCGGAAGTCCTCTTCCGGCCCGTCACCCCACCCCCGAAGGGAGCCCCTGATGCGGCTGGAAGGCAAAGTCGCCGTGGTGACGGGCTCCGGCACCGGCATAGGGCGGGCCATCGCCCTCCGCTTCGGCCGCGAGGGCGCGAGCGTCGTGGTCAACGGCCGCCGCCCCAGACCCGTCATCCAGACCGCGAAGGACATCACGGCGGCCGGCGGCCGGGCCGTCGCGGTCCCGGCCGACGTCTCGTCCGAGGACGAGGCCCGGACTCTGATGGACACGGCCGTGGAGCTGTACGGGGCCCTCGATGTGCTGGTCAACAACGCGGGCGCGCTCATCACCCGCACCAACGCGGCGGAGTGCGCCGAGCCCGACTGGCACGCGACCCTGGACGCCAATCTCCACACCGCCTTCCTCAGCTCCCGGGCCGCCCTGCCCGCGCTTCTCCGCAGCCAGGGCAACATCGTCCAGATCGCCTCGGTCCACGGGCTCACGGGGCTGACCGACGGCGCCGCGTACGCCGCCGCGAAAGGCGCGCTGGTGAGTCTGACCCGCTCGATGGCCATGGACTTCGGCCCGCGCGGCGTCCGGGTCAACGCGGTCTGCCCGGCGTATGTCGAGACCGACATGAACCGCGAGGCGCTCAACGGACTCCGGGAGTCCGGCCGCTTCGGCACCGTCCTGGACCGGCTCCCCCTCGGCTTCCTCGGCGACCCCGACGACGTGGCCCACGCGGCCCTCTACCTGGCCAGCGACGAGGCCCGCTGGATCACCGGAGTCGCCCTCCCGGTGGACGGCGGCCTCTCCGCCGGCCGCTCCTGACCCCCCAACCCCCTGGAGCGCGCGTGAGCGACGACCGGTCCGATGGGCCCTTCCTGTACGTGGTCGTGTGCGCGGCCGGGATCGCCGGCGATGTCGGCCGGCTGATCACCGCCGCGCAGGAGGCGGGGTGGGAGGTGGGGGTCGTCGCGACCCCGCGGGGCCTCGGCTTCATCGACGCGCCGGCGGCCGGGGCCCGGGCCTGGTATCCGATCCGCCCGGTCCGGCGAGGTCCCGGCCCGTCGGAGGCGATCGACAAGGGCGCGTCTCTTTCGTTCGTCTCTCCCCACCCCCCCGTGCTGGAGATCGCGAGCTTCCTCGCCGGGGCCTTCGCGGCCTCGGCGACCGGGTGGCACGACGCGGGCCCCGGCCCGTCACGGTCATAGCTAAGGTTAGCCTTACTTCACGGGGTGGCTGAGCCTCCGGGCCGGCAAGCCGCGCCCGCAGAGGGGCAGTTGCCGCCCGTGGAGCGGCCGGTGCGGGTGGGCGGAGAGAGGCTGGAAGAATGCGGATTGCCATGTTCGGCCATCGGGCCCGGGGGCGTCGCACCCCGTGAGCCGGAATGCCATGATCTCGCCCGCTCCACCCTCCGCCGGGGACGGAGAGCGGAACACGGCCCGCGCGGTAATGCGGGGCACCGGCCTGCTGCTGGCCATGGGGGTGTTGCTGCTGATGGTCGTGGTCAGCACCTGGATCGGGACGAAGGACACCTCGCTCGGACAGGTCTGGTCGGCGATCCGGGGGGACGACGGCTCATACGCCACAGGGGTGATACGGGAACTGCGGCTGCCGCGCACGCTGATGGGACTGGCCGTCGGCGCGGCGCTCGGGGTCGCGGGAGCGGTGATGCAGGCCATGACCCGCAATCCGCTCGCCGACCCGGGCCTGCTCGGGGTGAACGCCGGCGCATCCGCCGCGGTGGTCCTGGGCATCGGAGTGCTCGGCCTCGGTACGTTCACCTCTCTGGTGTGGGCGGCCTTCGCGGGTGCCGGGGCGGCGACCGTCCTCGTCTATGTGCTCGGCGCGTCGGGGCGCGCCGGGCCGACCCCGGTGCGCCTCGCGCTGGCCGGCGCGGCGGTCAGCGCCTGTCTGGGCGGGGTGATCGGCGGTCTCACCGTCTTCAACACCGCGACCTTCGAGTACATGCGGTTCTGGATGGTCGGTTCGCTGGCGGGCCACGATCCCCGCGTGATGGGGCAGTTGCTCCCCTTCGTGGCGACCGGCCTGGTGCTCGCGCTGCTGATGGCACGCTCGCTCAACGCCCTCGCGCTCGGTGAGGAGATGGGCAGGGCGCTCGGCACCGGGGTGGCGCGGACCCGGCTGGCGGCCGTCGTGACGGTGACCCTGCTCTGCGGTGCGGCGACCGCCGCCGCCGGACCGGTCGGTTTCGTGGGGCTCGTCATCCCGCTGGTGGCGCGCTGGCTCACCGGTCCCGATCTCCGCTGGGTGCTGCCGTACTCCCTGGTGCTGGCGCCGATCCTGCTGCTCACCTCGGACATTCTGGGGCGGGTGGTGCTGCCCGAGGGGGAGCTGGAAGTCGGGGCCGTGACCGCGCTGGTCGGGGCACCCGTCTTCATCGCCATGGTGCGCCGGCGCAAGGAGATCTCGCTGTGAGGACCACCGGCGGCCGGCCCCGGCCCGCACCCGGCGCCCGGGAGAGCCCGCCCGCTCCCGCCGCTCCCACCACGACCGCGAGAACGGCCGGTGCCACCCGGCCCGTGAGTCTGCTCTCCGCCCGGATCACCTTCCGGCTGCACCGCCGCACCGGCACGGTCTGCCTGCTCGCCCTGGCGCTGTCGGCCGTGGCCCTGGTGATCAGCCTCAGTGTGGGGGCCTATCCCGTCCCGCTGCCGGATGTCGCGGAGGCGGTCTTCCACGGCACCGGCGACCGGCTCGCGGTCCACTTCGTCAATCAGGAGCGGCTGCCGCAGGCGCTCCTGGCCGCGCTGGTGGGCGCGGCGCTGGGCGTCAGTGGGGCCATCTTCCAGAGCATCTCCCGCAATCCGCTGGCCAGCCCGGACGTTGTCGGGTTCAACAGCGGCGCGGCGACCGGTGCCATCGCGGTGATCGTCTCCCTCGGCGGTGCCGCCGGGGCGGCGGCGATGGCACTGGGAGCCGTAGGGGGCGGTCTGGCCACCGCCCTGGTGGTCTTTCTGCTGGCGAGCCGGGGCGGGCTGCACGGGGTGCGGCTGGTCCTGATCGGTCTCGGGGTCACCGCGATGCTCGGCTCGATGAATTCGTATCTGCTCACCCGCTCCAGCCTCAACAGCGCGCAGAGCGCCCATGTCTGGCTGGTCGGCACGTTGAACGGCCGGGGGTGGAGCTCGGTGCAGATGATCGCCACCGCCCTGGCCGTGCTGCTGCCCGCGGCGATGCTGCTCGGCCGGCAGTTGCGGATGCTGGAACTGGGCGACGAACTGGCGAACGGGCTCGGCGTGCGGGTCAACGCGGCCCGGATCGCGCTGACCGTGCTGGGCATCGGGCTCTGCGCGGTGGCGGTGGCGAGCGCGGGCCCGATTCCCTTCGTCGCCCTGGCGGCGCCGCAGATCGCCGTGATGCTCACCCGCGGCCCGGGGGTGAGTGTGCTCTCCGCCGGGACGGTGGGGGCGGCGCTGCTCTCCCTGGCGCACCTGGTGTCCAGCCAGTTCTTCACCTCGCTCGCCTGGATGGGCGACCGGGTGGGCCGGCTGGAACTGGTGAATGACTCGCAGCGCAACAATCTGCTGCCGGTGGGGGTCACCACGGCGGTCCTCGGCGGCGCCTATCTTGCCTGGATTCTCTTCAAGCGGCGCGGGACGGGGCGTGCCTGAGAGGTGTGGGCCGGGTACGGCCCGGCCGCGCCACGGAGCCGTCAGAGCTTCCCAAGCATGTTCTCGATCTCGTCCACCGCGCCGATGGCGAAGGAATAGTTCGCCATCAGGAAGTGCTGCGAGGGGAACGCCCGCCCCCTTCTGACCGCGGGCACCGCCTTCCACAGCTTGTGGTCGAGGAGCGCCTGGGTGGTCGGGGTGGCCTTCCCGTCGAACTGCACGGGGTAGATCAGCGCGGTGCAGTCTCCGAGGACATCCATCTCCTCATAGCTCTTGGGTATGAACTTCTCGCCCTTGGAGACCGGGATTCCGGCACCGATCCGGAGCCCGAGGTCGCGCATCACGGTCACCACCGGAGTGCCGAGGAAGAACTTCCCGCTGGGGCCGCCGCTCAGCGGGGCCCAGGTGGAGGCGGCGATCTGCTTGGCGTGGGCCGTCCTCACCTCCTTGAGGCGGGTCTCGTACCGCGCCTTCAGCTCGGTCAGTTTCGCCTCCCGGTCGACGGCGCCGGCGACCCTGGCGATCTGTTCGTGCCAGAGCGCGCCACTGGTCCAGTCGAAGTGGACGACCGGGGCGACCGTCTTCAGCGCACCGGACTTCTCCCGGTAGAACTGATCGATGATCAGATCGGGGTCGAGTGCCGCCACCGCCTGCGCGTTGGGGGTGCCCGGGGCGCCGATCGTCCTGACGTCCTTCAGCTTGGCGTGGTCGGCCTCCGGCATCAGCGTCGGCACGGCGGTGCCGTCCGGGACTCCGACCGGGACCACGCCCAGCTCAAGCAGCATCAGTGCGGCGTAGTTGTCGGTGACCACGATGCGCTTCGGGCTGTCCGGTACGGTGATCGTGCCGTTGTCGGCCTTCACTTCGCGGCTCGTGCCGCTCTGCCCGTCGCCTCCCCTCCTCTTCTCACCGCTGTCCGGGGACTCGCTCACCCCACAGGCGGTCAGCCCCAGAGCCGCCGTGCCTGCGGTCAGCCCTCCGAGGAGAGTCCTCCGGCCCAGAGCCTGGGACATCGTGCGCGAGCGGGTCATTTCGCTTACTCCTCCATAGGTCACACAGCGGACACCCCCCTCCCTCAACAGAGGGCAAGGTAAGCCTTGCCTAAGCTACCTGTTCCGGAGACGATCTCGAACATCCAACGAGAGGTCCGCAGTGAGGAGTTATCGCGCATGAGCGGGGCAACGGCGCAGAGCCGAGGTGGCGGGAACAGCCGAGCCGGAGGGATCCAGGTGACACGGGTGCGACGGGTGGAGCGGATCACCCCGCGCATGGCGCGCATCACCTTCGCCGCCGGCGGACTGGCGGGACTGCGCAGCAATGGCACCGACCAGCATGTGGCCCTCTACTTCTACGAACCCGGGGTGGAACTGCCCCGGCCCTTCACCGCGGAGGCCGCCCGCGCGCTGCTGCCGGTGGCCCGGCCGCGGCTGCGCCGCTACACCATCCGCCACCACCGGCCCGGACTCGGCGAGGTCGATATGGACTTCGTGCTGCACGGAGCCGACCAGCTCGCCTCCGGCTGGGCCGAGCGGGCAGCCCCCGGCGACGAGGCCATCTGGTTCGGCCCCAGCCCCGGCTGGACGCCCGGCCCGGACGCGGAGTGGGCGGTACTGCTCGGGGACGAGACCGCGCTTCCCGCCATCGGCGCGATCCTGGAGCAGCTCCCTCCGGGCCTCCCGGTCTCGGCGCTGATCGAGGTCCCCGACCCGTCTGAGGAACAGCAGTTGACGACCTGGGCGGACGCCCGGATCACCTGGCTCCACCGCGGCAGGCGCCCCGCCGGGCAACTGCTCCACGAGCGGTCCACCGCGCTCCGTCCACCGCCGGGGCGGGGCCGGATCTGGGGCGCGGCCGAGCGGGACGTCGTACGCGGAATCCGCCGCCACTTCGTCGAAGGACTCGGCACGGCGCGCTCCGACACCCATCTGACGCCCTATTGGACCAGGGGCGAGACCCAGGACAGCGAGGTCTGACCCATGCCCCCCGTGGCACTCGACGCCGCCTTCCCGCCCACCGGCGACTGCGGCGGGCCCGGCCCGGCCGCCCTCTCGCGCGAGGGCTCGGCATGACGCCGCCGACCCGCGCGTCGGACCCGTACGAGACCCGTTCCGGACCGGATGATCACACGGAGCCCACCACTCGGGACGGGCTGCGGCTGCTCGGCACGACCCTGCGCGGGGGCTCGGGGCTGCTGCCGGCCGCGGTGCTCGGCGGGTTCTGCTATCAGTTGGCGCTGATCGCGCTGCCCTGGTGCATCGAGCGCGCCGTCGACCGGGGCATCGTTGGCGAGGACTCCGGCGCGCTGCGGACCTGGGCGTTGATCGTCCTGGCCGCCAGTGTCGCCGCTGCCCTCGCCGAGATGCTGCTCGGCTGGTTCTCCACCCTCGCCGGCACCCTGGAGGGCAACCGGCTGTACCAGCGGCTCGCCGACCGGATCGCACGGCTCGACAGCCGGAGCCTGGAGCGGTTCGGCGAGGGCGATCTGGGCATGCGCGGCACCCGGGACGTCGACCTGGTCCGCACCTGGCTGATGGGATTCGCCTCCTTCGTCAGCGGGGTGGCGGGGTTCCTGCTGATCATCATCGCCATCGTCCGGCTGGACCCGCTGCTCGCGGTCGTCTGTCTGCTCTGTGTGCCACCGCTGGTGTGGCTCAACACCCTGTGGTTTCCCCGGCGGTTCGGCGAGGCCAACACCGCTCTCTCGACCGCTCACGGCCTCCGCGCCGACTCCGTGGAGGAGCTGCTCTCCGCCAGTGCCGCCGTCCGCGGCATCGGAGGCGAACCCGCCCTGGTGAAGCGCCATCACACCCGGAGTGCCGAGGTCACCGACCACACTCTGGCCACGGCCCGTGTCTCGGCGGACTGGGCGGCTCTCTCCCCCTTCGTGCCCGCCCTCGCCATCGGCGCCGGGCTCGGCTTCGGCGGACTGGCCGTGCTGCGGGACACCATGTCGGTGGGCGGCGTCGTCGCCTTCACCAGTTGGATGGGCATGCTGGTGATGTGGGTGGGCGTGCTCACTCTGCGGATCAGTCAGCTCAGTCAGGCCACCACCGCCGCCCGCCGGCTCCAGCAGGTCCTGCTGCCCCGTCCCGGCGAACCCTCGGGCGTAGGCGGCAGGCCGCTGCCCGCGCGGGGAGCGCTCACCGCCGAAGGCGTCACCCGGACCGCCCGGGGGCGCACCCTGCTGGCCCCGGTCGGCCTCACGGCCCGGCCCGGCGCCCTGATCGCCGTCACCGGGCCGACCGCCTCCGGCAAGACGACCCTGCTGCGGGTGCTCGCCGGGCTGGTGCCGCCGGACGCCGGGACCGTCCGTTTCGGCGGGGTCCCGCTGCACGAGGCGGACCCCGACCGGCTCCACCATCTGATCGGCTTCGTCCCCCAGCGCCCGGTCACCATCAGCGGGACGCTCGCCGACAACCTCCGGCTCGGCGGCGACTTCGACCACGAGGAGCTGCGCGAGGCCTGCCGGGTCGCGGCGTTCGACGAGCATCTGGACGCGCTGCCCGACGGGTTCGCCACCGAGGTCGGCGAGCGCGGCAGCACGCTCTCCGGGGGCCAGCTCCAGCGGCTCGCCCTGGCCCGTGCCGTACTGCGGCACCCCGCCGTGCTGCTGCTGGACGACATCACCTCCGCCGTGGACACCGCCACCGAACGCGTCGTCATCGGCCGGCTGCGGGAGTGGGCCAGTGGGACCGCAGTGGTCTGGGCCACCCACCGACCGGCCGTGCTGGCGGCGGCCGACCGGGTGATCACCCTCGAATCCGCCGGAGTCCCGGCCCTGACGAAGTGCCGGATGACCACCGATGGCTGAACAGACACCGCTCTCCGCCTCCCCCGACCGGCGCGGAGTGCTGCGCCGGACCTGGCCCCATATGCGCGCGCACCGGCGTTCCATCGTGATCGCCCTGATCACCAGCGCCGCCGCCACCCTCACCACCGTCGCGGTGCCCGCCGTGATCGGCGCCGCCGTCGATCATCTGCTGGCCCGGGAACGGACCGGGCTGCTGGTCTCGGTCGCCCTGCTGATCGCGCTGGCCCTGCTGCGGCTGCTGCTCTTCCGGCGGGCGGAGATACTGCTGACCGCGGTCGGCGAGCGGGTGGTGCGACGGCTGCGGAATCTCGCTGTCGAACGGCTCTCCCGGGCCCCGTTGCGTTTCCTGGAGGCGCAGCCCTCGGGCGATCTGCTGCGCCGGACCACCACCGAGATCGCGGATCTGGCCAACTTCGTCCGGGCCCAGTTGCCCGAACTGCTCACCGTCGGCGGATATCTGACCTTCACCACGGTACTGCTGCTCGGCTACTCCCCCCTGCTGACCCTGGTCACCCTGATGGCCTTCGTGCCGGCGATCATCTGGGTGCTGCGGCGGTTCAAGAAGGCCGCGGGCCCCGCCTTCGCCGCTGAGGCCGCCGCCGCGGGGACCGTCGCCGCGACCTACCGGGAGCTGGTCCAGTCCCGCGAGATGCTGGTGACCGGTGGGGGTGTGGGGTTCTGGCGCGAAAGGTTCGGCCGGAACACGGACCGGCGCTACCGTGCCGCGCGCCGCAGCCAACGCTCCCTGTTCATCATCAGCCTCGCCCGGCTCGTCCAGGGGGTGACGACGGCCGCGCTGCTGCTGATCGGCGGCCGGCTCGCCGCCGAGGGCCGGATCAGCGTCGGTACGGTCGTGGTCTTCATTCTGGCGAGCCGGCAGCTCTTCGACTCGGCCGCCCAGGCGTCGACTCTGATGGGGCAGCTTCAACTCACTCTGGTGGGGCTCGCACGGCTGCTGGACCTCCTGGCCCGTACGGCACCCGGGACGAGCGCACGCGGGGACAGCGGGACGGAGCCGGAACCGGGAGCCGCTCCGCGAACGGCTCCGACCCGGCGGGCGGCGGTCGGGCCGGCGGCGGTGACGGCCGAGCGCGGGGTGCTGGAGGTGGAAGGGGTGCACTACGCGTACATCCCCACCACACCGGTCCTGTCCGGCCTGACCCTGCGGATCGAACCCGCGGAGCGGGTCGGCCTCGTCGGCCCGACCGGAGCCGGCAAGACCACCCTGGCCAAACTGCTCACCGGCCTCTACACCCCCGACTCCGGCATCGTTCGTTACGACGGCCGGGATCTGCGCGACCTGCCGCCGGACGAGCTACGCCGCCGGATCGTCCTCATACCCCAGCAGGTCCATCTGATCCACGGCACCCTGCTGGACAACCTTGGCCTGGTGCCCGGCGATCCGGGTGAGGACCGAATCCGGGCGGCTGTGCGCGAACTGAGGCTGACCGAGTGGGCCGAGGGCCTGCCCGGCGGCCTCCACACTCCGCTCGGAGGCGGTGCGGGCGGGCTCTCGGCAGGTGAGGTCCAGCTCATCGGGCTGGTCAGGGCCGCCCTGGTCGATCCGGCGGTGCTCGTCCTGGACGAGGCGTCCGCCGATGTCGACCCGGACACCGCGCGGCGGGTGGAGACCGCGATCGACACCCTGCGGACCGACCGCACCCTGATCGTCATCGCCCACCGCGAGGCGACGATCAACCGCCTGCCCCGGATCATCGGTCTCGACGCGGGTTCCGTGCCGGCGGGGTGATCCGCCCACTGCGGACGGCGCGGGGCTTCCCTGTCGGGAGGCGCCCCAGGGCACCCTGCCCAGCCGGACATCCGGATCGCCTTCGAACCGTGGCCCCGGCCGCCCCTTGCCGCCCGGATGTGATCGGGCCGGACGCGGGGCCGTCCCGGCCCGGTTCGGGGCAGCCGGATCGCTTCCGTCACGGTGCTGGACCGGGTGCGGTCGTCGGTGGTCCTGCCGGTGACGGACAGCGCGTGGGCGGCCCCGGCCGTCGCGGGCCAGTGGATCGCGCCGGGCAGGCCGCCACTGGACCGGCCGGAGGCCGGGTCGGTCGCGGAGCCCTCTTCCCGGGCCCGGCCGCATGCTGGTCAGCCCGGACGGCCGTGGAGGCGGCCGACCCGCGCCACTCGGCGTCTCCCGCGCGTCCGCCCCCGCGTCGACCCGGGCAGCGACGGCCGAACGACATCCCACCCCGCGTGAACGGTTCATGGCGGCGTATCACGGCACCATGCTCCACCAGCAGTGATCATTCGAAGACACCACCCAGGCCCCCCACACGATCGGACGGGCCGTTCCGCGGCGCCGAACGTCACCCCGAGGGACGCCCCGGGGCCGATTCCGTGGGATGTACGCGGGACAGGCACCCGCGGAAGCGCGGTTCTGCCCGGTGCCGGCCGGACTGCCGCTCGGTGGAGCGCGAGCTCCCGATTCGCCTTTGTGGTCAGCCACGCATGCTCTGACCTGCCAGAACGACACCGCCTGAGCGGTGCGCCAGTGGCGCCCCCGGCAGGACTCGAACCTGCGGCCAAGCGCTTAGAAGGCGTATGAGATTTAGCGATGTGCTGACCTGCGTTATCCCTGGTTCCCGTTGACCAATCCAGGGAAAGGCGCTTGGCCCATATTCGTGTTGACTTTGACGGGATTCGATCCTGAGCGTACGTGACCCCGGGCTCCGCGTAGGAGGCCCGGGGCCAGTCAGAGCTGCGGTTCGCCATCTGGGCGAACAGACGACCTCGCGCGAGGGTGTCAGTCGCAGCTCTGATACCCGCTGTTAGGCGGGCGCTTGCGGAGGGGATATTCCGCGTGGGGATACCCGCACCTCCCTGAGGTCAAACGAGTAAAAGGCGGCCGCCGCGCTGTCGTGGTTCAGTCGGTCGCGTGGCGGGCGTCGTCCGGGGCCGATGCAGGAGCCGGTGGACGGTCCTCGGTGAGCAGTTGCTCGCCGATGGACCAGAGGTGGCCGACGACCGCGATCAGCCCGAGGACGGCGACCGACATCACCCGCGCCTCCTCCACGGCTGCCTCGCTGCGGTGCCGGCCCTGACGGCGCTTCACAGCGGCGGCTTCGGTACCGGGATCATGGTGCCCGGGCCCGAGCCCGTGTCGAGCCACCGCGGCATCCTCGCGCCCCGGGCGTGGCAGGAGTGCTCGCACTGGAGAGTCAGCAGCGGGCGCTCGCCGGGGCCCTGGCTGGTGAGCCGCAGCTCACCGGGGCCGGGGCAGAGGCCGCATTCGCCCTGCCGGCACTCGGGGGTCAGGTAGCGGGGCGTGGGGGTGGTCATGAGGCGGGCCGCCGGAACTCGCACGGGGCGGGCGTGAGGCGTTCGTGGCCGTCCTGGAGCAGCTGGTCGACGGCGGCCGGGTCGCACAGGCGGCCGGGGTAGGCCATGGGTACGCACCAGTGGATGCCGGTGCCGGTGTCGTCGGTGCAGTCCGGGCGGGGGACTGTGAGCCATGCGCCGGTGCTGAGGCAGCGGGCGAGTCCGCACGTCCACCGCTCGCTGGTGCGGGGTGGTACGAGGGCGTAGAACCAGCGGGTGTCGCAGATGACGGGCCCTGCGAGGGCCGCAGCCAGGGCGCCGCTGACCGTGGCGTGGTCGGTGGCGCCGACGGCGGCGTGGACGAGGTCCCCGGGCATGCGGACGGCGTCGAACCTCTCGCCGGTCGGGAGTACCGCGATGGAGCCGCCGCGCCTCCAGTCCAGCCAGGGCCCCGCAGGTGCGGGATGAGCCTCCGCGAGCCACAGACCAATCGGGTGCGTGTGGTTGCGCTGTGATGGGGGTTCGGATGGGCCGCCTAGTTCCGTATCCATGCTCAGAACGTATGGACCGTGTGGTCAGGCGTTCCAGCAAGTTCTACGAGATTCCACAGAATCATCCGAGGGCCCGAAGGGCCTCAGCTATTAGGCCCCGCGCATCCGCTCCGTACAGAGCCTGCCCGGCCAACTCGGCAAATGTGTCGGCGTACATCGAGATCTCGCTGGGTTGAATGAGCGTGAGGTAGCCAGAGACCAGTTCTACGTTGACCTGGGCAGTGTCATAAATCCAGAAGCCCTCTACGGGCATCCGAGAGCGGTCTGGTCGCATGGGGATGACGCCAAGGCTGATGTTTGGGAGCGCCGCCATGGTGGCCAGCTGCTCCAGCTGCCCGGCCATGACCTCTGGCCCACCGATCCCTGATCGCAGGACGGATTCCTCAAGGAGGAAGGCGAAGACGCGGTCACTCCTCAAGACATTTTGTCGGGCCATCCGGGCTTCCACCGCTGCGTCTACGTCGTCAACGATGACCCGGCGCCTCTGAACCGCACGGAGAACGGACTCCGTATAGGCGCGACTCTGGATGAGTCCCGGCACAAACCATGAGGAGTACGCTCGAAACCGTCGAGTGCGTTCGAAGAGCGGGCGAACCGCCTCTTGGGCCGAGCGCAGGCCGGTGCGCTCCATCCGCCGCCACTCCACCCACATTCCCTCTACCGCTCGCAGAGATGCAACGAGGTCGGGCTCCTGATCCTCCACACCACAGGCAGCGCACCACGCTCGGATGTCGACAGCTGACGGCGGCGTGCGCGCGTTCTCGATGCGAGACACCTTGGACGGGTACCAGCCGCACTCACGTGCCAGGTCCCGGCCGGTCAGCCCGGCATCCCGGCGTATGTCACCAAGGCGGTCGGCGAGAGCCTGCCGGGCCTGCTGGGCACTGGAGGACGCTGAGACTGCCACAGTCAGATGAGCCGGTATTCGTTGTGCGGGATTCCCCGCTCCCACGCCGCCTCAAAGGCAGCGGCGCAAAGCGTTACCAGGGCCGGATCATCTGTGTATTCCCGGCCGTCCTCGGCGAGCTGTCCATCCCCAGTGAAGTGGTGGAAGAGGGCGTGCTGCCCATCGAACAGCCAGAAGTCGGTACCCGGAAGCGCAAGGCCCATTGTCTGGCGCCGGGGCAGCCACCGCACCTGTTCGCCAGCAATGATGTTCGCGGGTGTGAGGTCGTGCTCATAGCGGATGTAGTCGTGTACGGGTTCCGAGACAATACGCGCTCGACGGACTGTCACGCCCCGGGCAGCAGCATCTCGCACGTGGGTGTGCCAGGGCCCCCACCACGAAGAGTGGTCGACTGCGTTCAGTCTCTGGCCCTGTTGCCATTGAAGGAACGCAGGGTCATCCAGCATGTAGTGGTCGCGCATCTCCAGATGGACAGCGGACCGGGTTGCTCGGGCCAGAGCCTCACGCGCGGGTGGCTGCACTGCTGGCATCTCCATCGTTCGGGTGGGGAATGTACTTCAGCATCACGGCCGGCAGCCTGATGATTGCCTCGTGGACCGGCACGTCAGTCGAATGCCCTGGGATTGACCCGACCTCCTGGCACGCCTTCACTTCTGCCTCGGTCGCCTTGTACGACTGGATCAGCAGGTCGCCGGTCTCGTCGTCGAGCCAGATCGTAGGGCTTTCATCTGTGGGGGTGTTGGGGTAGATCCCAAGAAACTTTAGGGCCATCGATGCCTCCGCCTACAGCAGATTCCACGTTGTTCCACGCACCCTCACGTGGACGCAGTACGGAGTCAAGAGGCGAAGGTGCCGAGGCTGTCCGGAGCGACATCCTGCGGAACATGGACGTTCTCCGCACCGCACCTGAGTGAGCGGTTTCGGCCCCGCCGGTGCGGTGGGTCCGCCACGATGGGCGCATGCCGATACCCCTCCTGCCCAGGACGCGCCCACGGCCGACGACTGACCCGACACGGAGGCCCTGGGCGCCCGGATCGTCGCCGCCTTACGGAGCCTCGCGATCGACGCCACCGCCGGGTCCATGGGCGACCGGGTGCGCCTCCAGGTGAGCCCACAGGCCGCCGACGATCTCGCCGACCAGTACGTGGTCGTGTGCGCGGCCGGGATCGCCGGCGATGTCGGCCGGCTGATCACCGCCGCGCAGGAGGCGGGGTGGGAGGTGGGGGTCGTCGCGACCCCGCGGGGCCTCGGCTTCATCGACGCGCCGGCGGTCGAGGCCCGGACCGGGTACCCGATCCGCTCGGCCTGGCGCGCCCCCGGCGACCCCCGCCCGCTGCCTCCCCCGGACGCCATCGCCGTGGCCCCGGCCACCTTCAACACGATCAACAAATGGGCCGCCGGGATCTCCGACACCCTCGCCCTGGGCATCCTGTGCGAGGCCCACGGCCTGGGCGTCCCCATCGCGGCCCTCCCCTACCTGAACGCGGCCCAGGCCGCGCACCCGGCGTACGCCGAGAGCCTGCGGAGGCTGCGGGGGATGGGTGTCCTGATCGGCTCGTACCCGCCTCACCGGCCCGTGGCCGGCGGCGGTGGTGGCACCCGGTTCTCCTGGGAGGAGGCGCTGGAACTGCTCGCGCCCGCCGGCTGAGGAGCCGCACCGGGCCGCGCCCGCCGGCCGTTCCTGGTCCTCCGCGAGGGAGGGGGTCCGCCGGAGAGAGAGCGGCGAGTTGGGAAGAGCGCCCCCGGCAGGACTCGAACCTGCGGCCAAGCGCTTAGAAGGCGCCTGCTCTATCCACTGAGCTACGGGGGCCGGATGGTGGCCGCGGCTACCGGAGTCCGCGGGTCCGTGACCTTGCCGGGACAAGGATAGGGGTCCGATTGCCTTGGCCTCGTTGCTTCACCTGCGTGGCACGATGTGGAGGTTCGGTGAAGCGAACCGATAATCGCAGGCGAGTGCGATTTCTGCACCGCTTTTGGCGTCCCGCGTCCCGGGTGTTGTGCACTCGTTATGCCTGCGCCCCACTCATCCCCCTTGCCCCTTGTGTCCGACCGGCGCGCAGACAAGCTCATACGCTTCAAAAAGCCGCCAAAATTAGGCATTCTTCGCATGTGGTGACCTTGGATGCACGGCCTCAGCTGATCGACGCACTTACGGCCCTCCGCGACCGTGTCGCCGCCGTGCGTCTCCCTCTGCCCCTGCCCGGGGCGCCCCGGGCCCGCCAGACCAGGGTTGAGCTGCTCGCACAGCTCGACGACTACCTCGTGCCCCGGCTCAAGGCCCCCGCGGCCCCCCTGCTCGCCGTCGTCGGCGGGTCCACCGGGGCCGGGAAGTCCACGCTGGTGAACTCGCTCGTCGGGCGGCGGGTGACCGAGGCGGGGGTGCTGCGCCCCACCACGCGTACGCCCGTGCTCGTCTGCCACCCCGACGATCACCACTGGTTCGCCGGGATGCGGGTGCTGCCCCACCTCATCCGGGTCTGGCTGCCCCACCAGGACGAGAGCGACGACAGCCCGGACACCGACGAAAACACCCCCGAAGGGGGGAACCGGCTACGGATCGAGAAGGCGTCCTCGCTCCCGCGCGGGCTCGCCCTCCTCGACGCGCCCGACATCGACTCGCTCGTGGTGCGGAACCGGCTGCTGGCCGCCGAGTTGATCTGCGCCGCCGATGTCTGGGTGATGGTGACCACCGCCTCCCGGTACGCCGACGCGGTGCCGTGGCATCTGCTCCGTACCGCCAAGCAGTACGACGCGACCCTGGTCACCGTCCTCGACCGGGTGCCCCACCAGGTGATCGCCGATGTCTCCCGGCAGTACGCCGCCCTGCTCACCAAGGCCGGACTCGGCGAGGTGCCCCGGTTCACCATCCCCGAGCTGCCCGAGTCCGCGGGCGGCGGCAGCGGACTGCTGCCCACCACCGCCGTCGCGCCCCTGTTCGCCTGGCTCGCCCACCGGGTGCAGGACCCCGCCGCCCGGCAGCAGGCCCTGGGGCGCACGGCCACCGGGGTGATCAGATCGCTCAACGCGCGGATGCCGGAGCTGGCCGCGGCCGTCGCCGGGCAGTACGCCGCCGCCGTACGGCTCATGGGTGTGGTCGAGGAGGCGTACGAGGGTGAGCGCGAGCGGGTGAACCGGCAGCTCAAGGCGGGTGCGGTGCTCGCCGGCGACGCCCGTACCCGGTGGCGCGGGTTTCCGCGCGACAGTTCGGCGGGTGAGCTGCTGGACTCCCTGGTCGGCAGCCTCTGCGCGCTGGTGCAGTGTGCCGTGGCCGCCGCCGACGAGCAGGTGCACGACGCCTGGCGGCGCGACCCGGGGGCGGGAGCGGTGGTGATCCGGGGGCGGCTCGACCTGGAGGCGGCCGAGCGCATCGGGATGGCCGTGCGCCGGTGGCGGCGCGAGCTGGAGGAGCTGGCCGACGCCGAGGTGCGCACGCTGGAACTGCACGCCGCACCCGACCCCGAGACCGTCGCCGCCCTGGTCGCGGCGGCGCTCCTCGGCGGGCGGCGGGCCCGGGGCGCCGGGGAGCAGCTCGCCGAGCGGATCGGGGCGCAGGGCGCGCTCCGGCTGCGCGACAAGGGCGGCGAGGTGCTGACCGCGTACATCGACGGTGTGCTCAACAGCGAACGCGACCGCCGCCTCGCGCCCCTGGACGCGCTCGATGTGTCCCCCGAACCGCAGGCGGAGCTGATCGCCGCACTGTCGCTACTCCAGAAGGTGAGGTGACGGCGGTGACCGCCATCACGGACGACCAGAGCCGGGCGGCCGGGACCCCGCGCCGGGAGCAGGAGCAGACACAGGAGAAGGAGCGGGAGCGGGAGCAGACACAGGAGAAGGAGCGGGAGCGGGAAGAGGAGCGGGAGCGGGAAGAGGTGCGGGGGCGGGACGGGGGCCCGGAACGGGAGTCCGAGCCCGAGCCCGAACCCGAGCAGGCCCCCGGTGAGGGGTCCGCCGGTATCTGGGACGACGGGCTCATCGCCCGCCGCGCGGGCGGCCGGGAGAGGCGGGACTCCGCGGGGGAGGCCGCGCGGACCGGCGGGGCCCGGGACCTCCTGGGGCCCGGGGGCTCCGGGGGCATGGACGGCATCGACGGCATCGAGGGCTCCGGGGAGCACATTCCCATCGGGGGGACCTACGGCGGGCCGCTCCGCACCCGGCTCGACGCCCTGCGGGAACTCGTCGGCCTCTCCTCCACCCGGGTGGAGAGCCACACCCTCGCCGAGGCCGGACGCGTGCTCGACGAGGCCTCCGCCCGGCAGCGGCTCTCCTCCCGGCACACCGTCGTCGCCCTCGCCGGCGCCACCGGAAGCGGGAAGTCCACCCTCTTCAACGCCCTCGCCCAGGTCCCGCTCTCGGAGACCGGGCTGCGCCGCCCCACCACCGCGGCGCCCATCGCGTGCAGCTGGTCGGAGGGGTCCGCCGGGCTCCTCGACCGGCTCGCCATCCCCTCCCGGCTGCGCCGCAGGCCGCTCGCGGGCGGCTCCGAGGAGATGTCCGGTCTGGTCCTGGTCGATCTGCCGGACCACGACTCCGCGATGGTCAGACACCGGGAGCAGGTCGACCGGGTGCTGGCGCTGGTGGACGCGGTGATCTGGGTGGTCGATCCGGAGAAGTACGCCGACGCCGCCCTGCACGAGCGGTATCTGCGGCCCCTCGCGGGCCATGCCGAGGTCACCTTCGTCGTCCTCAACCAGATCGACCGGCTGCCCGGCGAGGCCGCCGACCAGGTACTGGACGATCTGCGCAGACTCCTCGACGAGGACGGCATGGCGCTGGGCGAGCACGGCGAACCGGGGGCGACGGTGCTCGCGCTGTCGGCGCTCACCGGCGAGGGCGTCGGCGAGCTGCGGGAGGTGATCGGCACCTTCGTCCAGGAGCGGACCGCGCCCGCCCGCCGGCTCTCCGCCGATGTGGACGCGGCGGCGGCCGGGCTGCGCTCCGCCTATGTCGCCGAGGGCCGCACCGGTCTCGGCGAACGGACCCGGGACGACTTCGCGGCCCGGCTGGCGGAGGCCGTCGGGGCGAAGGCGGCGGGCGACACGGCCGAGCGCGAGTGGCGCAGACACGCCATCAGGGCGTGCGGGACGCCCTGGCTGCGGCTCTGGCGCTGGTACGAGCGGTCCCGGACGCCCGGGAGCGGTCTGCCCCTCGCGGTGACGCCGGTGGAGGAGGAGCTGACCGCCCGGCAGCGCGTCGAGCAGGCGGTGCGGACGGTCGCCGACGAGGCGGCGGCGGGACTGCCCGCGCCCTGGGCGCAGGCGGTGCGGGAGGCGGCCGTCCGGGGGGCCGGCGGGCTGCCCGAGGCACTGGACGAGCTGGCCGTGCGCGAGGCGGCGGCGACCGCGAAACGGCCGCTGCGGCCCGCGTGGTGGCCCGCGGCCGTGCTGGCGCAGATGTCCATGACACTGCTCCAGGTGTACGGAGGGCTGTGGCTGGTGGGGCAGATCATCGGGGTCCTGGAGCCGGGGCTCGTGGTGCCGGCGCTGCTGATGGTGGCCGGGATCGTGGGCGGTCCGCTGGTGGAGTGGGCGTGCACGGCGGCGGTGCGGGGGCCCGCCCGGCGGTACGGGCAGGACGCGCGGCGCAGGCTGCGGGAGGCCGCCGCCGGGTGCGGGAGGGCGATGGTGCTCGATCCGGTGGCGGGGGAGCTGATGCGGTACCGGGAGGTGCGCGAGCAGTACGCGACGGTGGCGGGGAAGGCGGGGGGCGGGGGCCGGCGATGACGGGTGCCGGGGCCGGGGCCGGGGTCCCCGGGCGGCGGCGGGGGTGACGGAGTTGTCCACAGCCGGGTGGTGGTCCACAGGGCCCGGCGGGACCGGGCCGCCCGGTCCAGCATGGAAACCGGCGGGCAGGGAGCCCGCAGGAGCGGACGGGGAGGTGGCCGCCGTGCACGACACGATGGTGACGCTGGTGGGCAATGTCGCGACCCAGGTGGAGTACCGGGAGACAGCGACCGGCGGAATGGCGCGATTCCGTATCGCGGTGACCCCGAGGCGCTGGGACCGGCTGCGGGAGAGCTGGGCGGACGGGCGCACCAGTTTCTACACGGTCTTCGCCTGGCGGTCCCTGGCGGCGCATCTGGCCGGTTCCGTCTCGCTGGGCGATCCGCTGCTCGTCCATGGGCGGCTGAGGGTCCGGGAGGAGGAGCAGGACAGGGCGCAGGGCGCGCCGGAGGCCGGCGCCGGCGGCAGGCGCAGGACCTTTGTGGATATCGAGGCGGTGGCCGCGGGCCACGACCTCTCGCGCGGGACGGCCGCGTTCCGGCGGGTGGTGAAGCCCGCGCCCCCGGTGGGGGAGGAGGGCACTCCCCGGGGAGCGGAGGGGGCCGAGGGGGGCGCGGCGCAGGTCGCGGCGCCCTTCTGAACTCCCGGCGCCTCACCGGCCGGTGAGTTGTGGAGATTTGTCGATTCAGAAATGGCGAAATGGCGCGCGCCGGACAGTCGGCGATAACGATTCCGATTCGGAATGGTTGTCCGACCGTATGACGGGGGACGGGGGTCTCCCGCCTCTCTAGGATTTCCCGGTATTCACCGGGCACTTGAGTCCGCCCGCGAGGCGATCCCCCCACCAGCCGCCCGTGAGACACCGCCCGCCCGGCTGCCCGAGCAGCGCCATCGACCTCACCATCACGATCTGCACGACCCGCGAGGCCCGCGTCACCCGTACGGCTCGCACGAGCCGTACGAGCCGCCCCCGCGCGCCCCGGTGCGCGGTGAGGCGGGTGAACGCGCCTCGCCCGGAGGGGAATTCTGTGTTTTCCAAGTTCGCTGTGCCGGTTGGACTCAGGCGGGGGACCGCGCGCCGGGCCGTGGCCGCGGTGCTGGTGTCGGGTCTGGTGGCGACGGGGGCCGCGGCGGGCACGGGGACCGCCGTGGCCGACGACAGCGCGCACCACCAGGCCGGGGCCGTCGCCACGCTCGACGGCCTCAAGACCTTCGACCGGGCCGTCCTGCGGGCGGGCGGCAAGAGCCATCCGATACCCGCGGGCCTCTTCGAGATGACCGTCGACGGCGGCGGCCGGCTCAAGACCTACTGCATCGACCTCCACAACCCGACGCAGGACCAGGCGAAGTACCTGGAGACCCCGGGGAAGCAGACCTCCCTCGCCGGCAACCGCGACGCGGGCAGGATTCGCTGGATCGTGGAGAACTCCTTCCCCCAGGTGGACGATCTGGCGGAGCTGGCGAGGAGGGCGGGCACCGGTCCGCTGACGCAGCGGACCGCCGCCGCGGGGACCCAGATCGCCATCTGGCGGTACTCCGACCGGGCGGAGGTCGAAGCGCTCGACCCGGCGGCCGAGCGGCTCGCGGACTGGCTGCACCGGAAGGCCGGGAACGTCGGGGAGCCGGCCGCGTCCCTCGCGCTGGAGCCGGGCGCGGTCGCCGGCCGGCCGGGCGGGCGGCTCGGCCCGGTGACCGTGCGCACCGGGGCGGACCGGGTCTCGCTCACCCCGCCGCTGGACAGCGGGGCCAGCGGGGTCCGGCTCACCGACGCCGCCGGGAAGCCCCTCACCTCGGCGGTCGACGGCACCAAGGTGTACTTCGCGGTGCCGGACTCCGCCCCGGACGGCACGGCGGCGCTCACCGCGCAGGCCACCACCCCCGTCCCGGTGGGCCGTACCTTCACCTCGACCACCAGGAGCCAGGCGCAGATCATCGCGGGCTCCAGCGAGTCCACCGTCACCGCGCACGCCTCCGCGGTCTGGGCCGCCGAGGGAGCGGTGCCCGCGCTCTCCGCGCGGAAGAACTGCGCCGAGGGCGGCATCGACATCACCGCGCGGAACAGCGGTGACGCCCCCTTCACCTTCGAGCTGGCGGGAACCGCGCACACCATCCCGGCGGGGAGGTCGCGGACGGTCACCGTCCCGGTCGGCGAGGACCAGCCGTACGACTTCGCCATCGCCCTGCCCGGCGGCCCGAGCAAGAGCTTCAAGGGCGTCCTGGACTGCCGGGTCACCGGTCTGCCCGATCCGGCGCCGTCCCCCGCCGCCTCGGCCTCCGAGACGCCCGTCTCCCGGCTCGCGCCCGCCTCGGCCGGCGGGACCTCGGCCGGGCTGGAGGGCGACCTGGCCGCCACCGGCGGCTCCGGCACCACCCCGCTGATAGCGGGGGTGGCGGTCGTCCTGGTCGTGGTCGGCGGCGGAGCCGTCTTCCTCCTCCGCAGGAAGAAGCCCTCGGCCGAGGAGTGAGCGGCCCCGTCACGCGGTGACCGGAAGACTACTTTCCGGTCACCTCCGGGGCTCCGGGAGCCCCACCGCTCCGGTGACCGGTTTCCATCGGGGGATGGACGTCAGGCAAGATGGGGTGTATCTGCCCACTCACTCATCTGCCGGACGGTTTCTCTTGGCTGAGTACATCTACACGATGCGCAAGACGCGCAAGGCGCACGGCGACAAGGTCATCCTCGATGATGTGACGCTGAGCTTCCTGCCCGGTGCGAAGATCGGTGTGGTCGGCCCCAACGGCGCCGGTAAGTCCACCGTGCTGAAGATCATGGCCGGTCTGGAGCAGCCCTCCAACGGCGACGCCTTCCTGTCGCCCGGCTACACCGTCGGCATCCTGCTCCAGGAGCCGCCGCTGGACGAGTCCAAGACCGTGCTGGAGAACGTCGAGGACGGCGTCGCCACGATCAAGGGCAAGCTCAACCGGTTCAACGAGATCGCCGAGCAGATGGCGACCGAGTACACCGACGAGCTGATGGATGAGATGGGCAAGCTCCAGGAGGACCTGGACCACGCCAACGCCTGGGACCTCGACGCCCAGCTGGAGCAGGCCATGGACGCGCTGGGCTGCCCCCCTGGGGACTGGCCCGTCACCAACCTCTCGGGTGGTGAGAAGCGCCGCGTCGCCCTCTGCAAGCTGCTGCTCGAAGCCCCCGACCTGCTGCTGCTCGACGAGCCCACCAACCACCTGGACGCCGAGTCGGTCCAGTGGCTGGAGGCGCACCTCGCCAAGTACGCGGGCACCGTCGTCGCCATCACCCACGACCGGTACTTCCTCGACAACGTCGCCGGCTGGATTCTCGAACTCGACCGCGGGCGCGCGATCGGCTACGAGGGCAACTACTCCACCTACCTGGAGTCCAAGCAGGCCCGGCTGAAGGTCGAGGGCCAGAAGGACGCCAAGCGCGCCAAGCGGCTCCGCGAGGAGCTGGAGTGGGTCCGCTCCAACGCCAAGGGCCGGCAGGCCAAGTCCAAGGCCCGGCTCGCCCGGTACGAGGAGATGGCCGCCGAGGCCGACAAGATGCGGAAGCTGGACTTCGAGGAGATCCAGATCCCGCCGGGCCCGCGGCTCGGCAGCATCGTCGTCGACGTGGAGAACCTCTCCAAGGGCTTCGGCGACAAGCTGCTCATCGACAATCTCAGCTTCACCCTGCCGCGCAACGGCATCGTCGGTGTCATCGGCCCCAACGGCGCCGGCAAGACCACGCTGTTCAAGATGATCCAGGGCCTGGAGGAGCCGGACTCCGGCTCGATCAAGGTCGGCGACACGGTCAAGATCTCCTACGTCGACCAGAGCCGCGCCAACATCGACCCCAAGAAGTCGCTGTGGGCCGTCGTCTCCGACGAACTGGACTACATCAACGTCGGCCAGGTCGAGATGCCGTCCCGCGCCTATGTCTCGGCGTTCGGCTTCAAGGGCCCGGACCAGCAGAAGCCCGCGGGCATCCTCTCCGGCGGTGAGCGCAACCGGCTGAACCTGGCACTCACCCTGAAGCAGGGCGGCAACCTGCTGCTCCTCGACGAGCCCACCAACGACCTCGACGTCGAGACGCTCTCCTCCCTGGAGAACGCCCTGCTGGAGTTCCCCGGCGCGGCCGTGGTCGTCTCCCACGACCGCTGGTTCCTGGACCGGGTCGCCACCCACATCCTCGCCTACGAGGGCGACTCCAAGTGGTTCTGGTTCGAGGGCAACTTCGAGTCGTACGAGAAGAACAAGATCGAGCGGCTCGGCCCGGACGCGGCCCGTCCGCACCGCGCCACCTACAAGAAGCTGACCCGAGGCTGAGGGAGCCCACAGACCCATGGCCCGGCACATCTACCGCTGTCCCCTCCGCTGGTCGGACATGGACGCCTTCGGGCACGTCAACAACGTCGTCTTCCTGCGGTATCTGGAAGAGGCGCGCATCGACTTCATGTTCCGGCTCCAGCCGGGCGACGGTTCGCCGTCGTTCTCCGGCGGGTCCGTCGTGGCCCGGCACGAGATCGACTATGTCCGGCCGCTGGTCCACCGGCACGAGCCGGTGATCATCGAGTCATGGGTCACCAGGATCGGCGCGGCGTCCCTCACCATCGCCTACGAGGTGAAGGACGCCGAGGGCGACACCGCGCAGATCTATGTGCGGGCGTCGACCGTCGTCGTGCCCTACGACCTGGAGGCGGCCCGTCCGCGCCGGATCAGCGCCGAGGAGAAGTCCTACCTCCAGCGGTATCTGCCGGCCCTGGAAGAGGGCGCTCTCGTCGGATGAGTGTGCCCGTGCAGAGTCTGCACTTCGCCGACGCGAGGGAGGCGGAGGATCTCGCCGCCTTCCTCGCCCGGCTGCTCCACTACGACCGGGCCGCCGCCGTGCGGCTCCAGGCGGGCGGCCCCGAGGGGCCGCAGGCCAGTCTGGCCGTCTTCGGCCGCCCGCCCTCCTTCGAGGTGCTGGCGATCCGGGCGGCGCGCCTCGGCGCGCCCGCCCGGATCGATCTCACCGTCTCCGCCGGTGAGCTGCTCGACTCCGTCACGGGCACCGCGTTCACCCTGCCGGGACCCGTCACCGGACCGCCGTGGGCGGGGGTCCTGCCGCCGCGCGGCGGCTGGCGGGAACTGCCCGGTCTGCCCCCGGCCCAGGCCGTGCGCGAGGCGGTCGCCGCCGCCGTCGCCGAGTTCCGCGCCCGCGACGGCGACCTGCCGGCCGAGCGCCGCACCCGCGCCGAGCGGGACCGTATCGGCCGGGAGATCTGGTCCCGCACCCTCGGCGCCACCCCGCTGCCGCTGCGGGCCGTCCATGCCGCGCAGTCCCTCGGATTCCTGCGCCCCGGGGCACCCCTCGCGCTGCTGTCCACGGCCTCCTGGCTCAGACTCCGTACGCCCTTCGGGTCCATCGCCGTACGCACCCATGGCCTCGGCGGGCTGAACGTCATCCCCACCAGGGGCGCTTGACCCCCACCCGGGCCGCGCCCGCGCGCGGGCCGGGCCCGGGGCCGCCGACGCCCTTGACGGTGCGCGGGGCCGTTCCCACTATGTCTCCCATCGAGATGGCTCCATGGCGCAACCCGTCGTGCACACAGCGCAACAGCTGGGGGTCGAGACATGCCCGTGCCACCCGACGCCACCCCGGTGGACCCCGCCGCCGCTCCCGGAGCCGGCGCCCCGCGCCCCGTTCCCGGAGCCGGCGCGCCTCCCCGCGCGAGCCCCGCTCCCGGGGGAGGCGCCGGGCCCGGCGACCTCCGCGCCCCCGTGGTCGTCATCGGAGCGGGCATCGTCGGCTGTGCGCTCGCCGATGAACTCACCACACGCGGCTGGAGCGATGTCACCGTCCTCGACCAGGGCCCGCTGCCCTCGCCCGGCGGCTCCACCTCCCACGCGCCCGGTCTCGTCTTCCGCCTCAACCCCTCGCGCACCATGACCCGTCTCGCCGCCCACACCGTCGAGCGCTTCACCCGGCTCGGCGCCTTCGACCGCGTCGGCGGCCTCGAAGTCGCCACCACCGGGGCGCGGCTGACGGAGCTGCACCGCCGCGCCGGACTCGCCGCCTCCTGGGGCATCGGGGCCGAGGTCGTCGGCCCCGGACGCTGCCGCGAACTGTGGCCGCTGCTGCGCGGGACCGAGGTCGTCGGCGGACTGCACACTCCCGACGACGGTGTGGCCCGCGCCCTGGACGCCGCCGGCCGCATGCGCCGGCGCGCCGCCGCCCGGGGCGCCCGCTTCCTCGACCGCCACACCGTCACCGGGATCGAGCGCTCGGCCGGCCGGGTCACCGCCGTCGTCACCGACCGGGGGAGCTTCCCGGCCGAACGGGTGGTCTGCGCCGCCGGGTTCTGGGGGCCGCTGGTCGGCGCGCTGGCCGGGGTGCGCGTTCCCCTGCTGCCCCTCGCCCACCAGTACGCCACGACCCGCCCCCTGGACCGCCTGCCGCAGCGGCTGCCCATCCTCCGCCACCAGGGCGGGCCGCTCTACTTCCGGCGGCACGGCACCCGTATCGGCATCGGCTCCTACGCCCACCGGCCGCTGCCCGTCGACCCCGCCGCCCTCCCCTCGTACGACGCCGCACCCGTCATGCCCTCCGCGCTCGGCTTCACCCCCGAGGAGTGGGCACCCGCCTGGGACGAGGCCGTCCGGCTGCTGCCCGCCCTCGCGGACGCGGGTGTCGGCGAGGGGTTCAACGGCGTCTTCTCCTTCACCCCCGACGGTCTGCCCCTCCTCGGCGAGAGCCCCGATCTGGGCGGTTTCTGGCTCGCCGAGGCCGTCTGGGTCACCCACTCCGCCGGCGCCGCCCGGGCCGTGGTCCAGTGGATGACCGACGGCCGGCCCGCCCTCGACCTCCACGAGTGCGACCCCGCCCGCTTCGAACAGGCCCAGCTCACCCCCGCGTACATCGCCGCGCGCGGCGCCCGGAGCTTCGCCGAGGTGTACGACATCGTCCATCCGCTCCAGCCGCCCGGCCGGCCCCGCCCGCTGCGGACCAGCCCCTTCCACGCGCGGCAGCGGGAGCTGGGGGCGTACTTCCTGGAGGGCGGCGGCTGGGAGCGCCCGCACTGGTACGAGGCGAACGCGCCGCTCGTCACGGAGGCGGGCCGGCCCTCGGAGCGCGACGACTGGTCGGCCCGCCACTGGTCGCCCATCGCCGCCGCCGAGGCCCGGACCACCCGCGAGGGTGTGGCGCTGTACGACATGACCCCGCTGCGGCGGCTGCGGGTCAGCGGCCCCGGGGCGCTGGACTTCCTCCAGCGGATGACCACCAACCAGCTCGCGAAACCACCCGGTTCGGTGACCTGCGCCCTGCTGCTCGACCACGCGGGCGGCATCCGCTCCGATCTGACCGTGGCCCGCCTCGGCGAGCGGGAGTTCCAGCTCGGCGCCAACACCCCGGCCGACCTCGGCTGGCTGCTGCGGCACGCGCCGCCCGGGGTGCGCGTCCAGGACCTCACCCCCGGCACCTGCTGCGTCGGCGTCTGGGGACCGCTGGCCCACGCCCTCGTCCAGCCGCTGACCGACGACGACTTCCCGCACCGGGACCTTCGCGACCGCGCCGCCCGCCGCACCTGTATCGGCCCGGTCCCGGTCACCGCGCTGCGGATCGGCCGGGTCGGCGAGCAGGGCTGGGAGCTGTGCACCACCGCCGACCTCGGACTCGCCCTCTGGGACACCCTGTGGTCCGCCGGAGCGTCACTCGGGCTGATCGCGGCCGGGCGCGGCGCCTTCGACTCGCTCCGGCTGGAGGCGGGGTACCGGGCCTGGGGCCGCGACATGACCACCGAGGACACCCCGGACGAGGCGGGCCTCGGCTTCGCCGTCCATCTGGGCGCGGGCGGTCCCGGGGGTGACGGTGGTCCCGGGGGCGGGGGCGGTCCCGAGGATGACGGCGGTCCCGAGGACGACGGCGGGCACGGGCACGGGCACGAGGGCTGGGCCGGGTCCCAAGGCGGGACGGGGGCCGGGGCGAAGGGCGACTTCATCGGCCGCGACGCCCTCCTCCGCCACCGGGAGACCGGGGCCCGCGCCGACCGCCGCCTCCTCTGCCTCACCCTCGACGACCCCGCCGCCGTCGTCCTCGGCAAGGAGCCCGTTCTCCACGGCGGTGTCCCCGCCGGCCATGTCACCAGCGCCGGCTACGGCTACACCGTCGGCCGCTGCGTCGCCTACGCCTGGCTGCCCCCGCTGCCCCCCGGAACCGCCGTCCATATCGAATACCTGGGCGAGAAGCTGGCCGCCACCGTCGTCCGGACCCCGCTCCACGACCCGGGGACGGCCCGCGTCCGCGGTTAGTCCGGCCCCGGACCGGCGGCCCCCAGCGAAGGGAGACCCATGGCACCCGCGTACGGCGCGATCATCCTCGGACTCGGCGGGATGGGCAGCGCCGCCGCCGCCCACCTCGCCGCCCGGGGGGTGCGTGTGCTCGGACTGGAGAAGTTCGGCCCCGTGCACAGCAGGGGCTCCAGCCACGGCGGTTCGCGGATCACCCGCCAGTCCTACTTCGAGGACCCGGCCTATGTCCCGCTCCTGCTGCGCGCCTACGAGCTGTACGAGGAGCTGGAGCGCGGGACCGGGCGCGACATCGCCACCCTCTGCGGCGGGGTGATGATCGGCCGCCCCGAGAGCCGTACGGTCTCCGGCTCCCTGCGCTCGGCCCGGGAGTGGGATCTGCCGCACGAGATGCTCGACGCCCGGGAACTGCGCCGCCGCTTCCCCACGCTGACCCCCGCCGACGACGAGATCGGTCTGTACGAGGCACGGGCGGGGCTGCTCCGCCCGGAGAACACCGTCGCCGCCCATCTCCAGCTCGCCACCCGCCACGGCGCGGACCTCCACTTCGAGGAGCCGGTCACCCGCTGGGAGCCGTACCGCGACGGCGTGCGGGTGCACACCGCCGAGGACACCTACACGGCGGCCCGGCTGATCATCTGCCCCGGCGCCTGGGCGCCCCGGCTCCTCGCCGGTCTGGGGGTGCCGATCACCATCGAGCGGAAGATCATGTACTGGTTCCAGCCCCGGGGCGGCACCGGTCCGTACCGCCCCGCGCACCACCCCGTCTACATCTGGGAGGACCCGGCCGGCACCCAGGTCTACGGCTTCCCCGCCATCGACGGGCCCGAGCGGGGCGCCAAGGTCGCCTTCTTCCGCGATGGCGAGATCTGCACCCCCGAGACCATCGACCGCACCGTCCACGACCACGAGGTGCGGGCGATGGCCGACTACCTCGGACCCCGGCTGCCCACCCTGCCCGGCACCTTCCTCAAGGCCGTCACCTGCATGTACTCCACCACGCCCGATGAGCACTTTGTGATCGCCCCGCATCCGGCGCACCCGGACGCGGTCGTGGTGGCCTGCGGATTCTCCGGCCACGGCTTCAAATTCGTCCCCGTCGTCGGCGAGATCCTCGCCGATCTGGCCACCGACGGCACCACCCGCCACCCCATCGCGCTCTTCGACCCCGGCCGCTTCACCGCGGCCCCCGCCTGACCGGCCGCCCGGCCGCCCGGCCGCGCCCGCCCGAGGGAGATCGCATGACCGTCCCGCCGAGTCTGCTCACCACCCTGCCGGGGCACCACTACACCAGCCCCGAACTCTTCGCCCGGGAGCAGGAGAGGATCTTCGAGTCGCTCTGGTTCTGCGCGGCGCGGTCCACGGAACTGGCCGCTCCGGGGGCGTTCCGCACGGTCCCGGTCGGCCGGGAGTCCGTCCTGCTCACCCGCAACGGCGCGGGTGAGCCGCGCGCCTTCCTCAATGTCTGCCGGCACCGGGGTGCCCGGCTCCGCACCGAGGAGTCCGGGCTGGCCGGCCGGACCCTGCGCTGTCCGTACCACTCCTGGAGCTACGACCTCGACGGACGGCTGGTCGCCGCGCCCAATCTGGCGCGGATGCCGGACATCGACCGCACCGCCTACGGGCTCCGCGCGGTCGCCCTGCGCGAGTGGCTGGGCTACCTCTGGGTCTGTCTCGCCGACGAGCCGCCGCCCTTCGAGGAACAGGTGCCGGGGGCCGCCGCCGAACGGCTCGGCGACGCCGGTGCCATCGGCCGGTACGGCGCCGAGGGGCTCGGGCTCGGCCGGCGGGTGCGCTACGAGGTGAACGCCAACTGGAAGCTGATCGTCGAGAACTTCATGGAGTGCTACCACTGCGCCACCATCCACCCCGAACTGGTCTCCGTGCTGCCGGAGTTCGTCCGGGGCCGGGCCGCCCAGTCCTCGGTGGGCCACGGCGCGGTCTTCGCGGACGGCGCGCGCGGCTTCACCGTCGACGGAGGGGAGGGCTTCGGCCGGCTGCCGGGGCTCGCGGACGAGCAGGACCGGCGCTACTACGCGATCACGGTCAGGCCGCAGGTCTTCATCAACCTCGTGCCCGACCATGTGATCGTCCACCGGATGTTCCCGGCCGCCCCCGACCGCACGGTGGTCGACTGCGACTGGCTGTACGCGCCCGAGGTGATTGCCTCGGGCGCGGATCTGAGCCGCTCGGTGGAGCTGTTCCACCGGGTCAATGTGCAGGACTTCGCCGCCTGTGAGCGGACGCAGCCGGGGATGGGGTCCCGCGCCTACCGGGCGGGCGGGGTGCTGGTGCCCAGTGAGCACCACATCGGGGCCTTCCACTCCTGGGTGACCGGCCTCCTCGCCGAGACCCCCGAGACCCCCGAGGCGGCCGGGACCCCCGAGACGGCCGGGACCGGCGGCGGCGCGGCCTAACCCGCCGTGTTCACCATCGACGCGGCGGCGTAGACGAGATAGTCCCAGAGCCGGCGGTCGTGCTCCGGCGACAGCTCCAGCTCGTCGAGGGCGTCCCGCATATGCCTCAGCCAGGCGTCATGGGCCGCGCGGTCCACCGGGAACGGAGCGTGCCGCATCCGCAGCCGGGGGTGGCCGCGGTTCTCGCTGTAGACGCGCGGACCGCCCCAGTACTGCATCAGAAAGGTGGCGAACCGGTCCTCGGCCGGGCCGAGGTCCTCCTCCGGGTACATCGGCCGCAGCAGCGGGTCATCGGCCACACCCTCGTAGAAACGGCGCACCAGGCGCCGGAAGGTTTCCTCGCCGCCGACCTGCTCGTAGAAGGTCTGCTCCTGAACGGTGCCGCGCGGAATCTCAGTCACCCCTCCATCGTCTCAGACCCACCGGCGGAGGACTCCGGACCTAGGGCGCTTCTCGTGGATCTTGCCGGGCCCACCGGCCCGGGGTGCTCGCGTACCGGGCGGCGGGGCAGCACAGTGGAGGCATGGGTGCGAACGCGGAACCGTACGCCGGGCCGGGGGCCGAGGCCCGGGCGGCGATGGTGCGGCTGATCGTGGCCGACGGCGGGCTGACCGACCCCGCCTGGCGGCTCGCGTTCGAGGAGGTGCCCCGGCATCTGTTCGTCCCGTACTACTTCGTCAACCGGGCCGGAGGCCATGAGCGGCTCTGGCGCGAGGACCCCGACCCCGCGCGGCGGGAGCGCTGGCTGCGCGGTGCGTACGACGACGGGCCGCTCGCCACCCGGGTGCGCGACGGCGAGCTGATCTCCTCCAGCAGCCAGCCCTCGCTGATGGCCCGGATGCTCGACGCGCTGCGGGTGCGGCACGGCGACAGGGTGCTGGAGATCGGCGCGGGCACCGGGTACAACGCGGCGCTCCTCTCCCACCGGCTCGGCGACGACCGGATCACCACCATCGACATGGAGACGGAGATCACCGACTCGGCGCGGGCGCATCTGGCCCTCGCCGGCTTCCGTCCGACGGTGGTCACCGGCGACGGCGCGCGCGGCTGCCGCGAGCGCGCCCCCTTCGACAGGATCATCGCGACCTGCACCCTGCCGTACATCCCGTACGACTGGCTCGCGCAGTGCCGGCCGGACGCCCTGATCCTGGCGCCGCTCTCCACCGGACTGATCGCCCTGCGGGTACGGGACGGGGAAGGCGGCGGCGGGCCCAGCGCGGAGGGGCGCTTTCTGCGGACCTCCGCCTACTTCGTGCCGCTGCGGGGCGGTGACGCCGTGCCGGAGCGGGCCGGCGGGACACCGTCCCGCGGAGTACTGGAGAACGATCTCTTCCGGTTCCTGCTGACGCTGACCGGCGGGAGCCTCGGTCCGCGTGAGGCGCGGGCGCTCTGGGAGCGCGAGCGACGGCCGGCCCGGGAGCGGTTCGGGGTCACCGTCAGCGGCGGCCGGCAGTGGGCCTGGCTGGACGACCCCGACGGGCCGTACGCCTGGCCACTGGGCCGCCGCGACACGTGAGGCCGTGCCCCCGCGGGCTCCCGGGGTGGCCGGCTCAGCTCCTGCGCACGGTGATGGTCGTCCAGGCGCCGACGTGGACCCGGTCGCCGTCGTTCAGCGTGACGGGGACATAGGGCTGGATCGGCTCCTCCGCGCCGTTGATCGTCGTGCCGTTGGTGGAGTTCTGGTCGACGACTGCCCAGGTGCTGTCGGGCTGCTGCACCAGCACGGCGTGCTTGTGCGAGACCCCCGGGTCCTCCGGCGGCACCGACAGATCGATGTCGGGGGACTCTCCGGTGGAGTGGCGGCGGCGGCCGATGGTGATCTGGCTGCCGGTGAGCGTGAGGTGCTGCTCGGGGGAGTACGCGGGCAGGTTGAGGCCGGTGGCGTCGGGGCCGCTGCGCTGCATCATCGCCAGGAAGTAGTCGCGGTCGGGCGCGACGACGGCGGTCCAGCCGTCGGCCGCCGGATACGACGGCGGTGACTGGTGCTGCCCGGGCGCGGAGCCGGAACCGGGGCCGCCCTGCCCGCCCTGGCCCTGGCCCTGCTGCCCGGGGCCGCCGTGGTGCTGCCCCGGTCCCTGCGGGAAGGGCGACGACGGGCCGCTCTGGGGGAACGGGTGCTGGGGCGGGGACTGGTGCTGGTGCTGGGGCTGCTGGGAGTGCGGCTGCGGGGACGGTGACTGCGGCGACGGCGACGGCGGCTGCGGCTGCGGGGACTGGTGCTGGGACTGCGACGGCGGGGAGATCATCCAGTCGTCGGCCACCCCCGGCTGCTGCCGCTGGCGCTGCGGCGGCGCGAGCGGTGCGGACTGCTGCGGGTACCCGGGCGGCGGGTTCTGGTGCCCCTGCCCGGGGCCCGGGTGCTGCCCGGGACCGCCCTGCCGGCCCGGCGCGCCGTGCTGACCCTGCGCGCCGTGCTGACCCTGCGCGCCGTGCTGATCAGGTCCGCCGGGGTGCTGCGCGGGTCCGCCGGAGTGCTGCCCCGGTCCCTGGGGGAAGGGGGAGGGCGGGCCCGGCGGGAACGGCTGCTGTCCCGGCCGCTCGCCGAGCGGTTCGGCGGGCCGGTTGAGCTGCGAGGGCCGCGAGCCCTGGTACTCGTACGGATCGTGCCCCGGCCCGCGCGGCCCGGGCGGCGGCCCCTGGGGGCCGGGGCCCGGCGGGGGCGGCTGGTGGGTGAAACCGGACGGCAGATTCAGCCCGGGCGACGGCGAGTGCGGTGCCGGGGCTATCGGCGTGTAGGACGTCGCCGTGTGCGTCAGGAAGTTGTAGCGGCACTCCTCGCAGAACGGGGCCATGGCCTCGCGCGGGGTGCGGCACTGCGGGCACAGCTCCGCCTGGGCGGTGGCGTGCGGATCGCCCCCGGGGCCGGGGTATCCGTACCCGGGCCGGGGCGGCTGCGGCGCGGCCCCCGCGGAAGCGCCGGGGCCGGCCATGCGGTGTCCACAGACCTCGCACCAGTCGTCGGAACCCGACTGGTGTCCGTTCGGGCAGGTCGGCATGTCGGCGCTTCCCCCTCTCCTCGTCCGGCCCGCGGGCCGTCTCTTCGCTGTGTCGTACGTCCGGTCGGCGCCGCGGCGGAGCGGCTACTTCTTCACCCGGACCGTCTTCGTGGACCGGGTTTCGAGCGTCATCTCGTCCGCCTCGGCGACCTTCGCCTTCAGTCGCACAGTACCCGTCGCCGCGTCGACGACGTCGACCACCTTCGAAAGGAGTTTCGCGGTGTCCGCGTTTCCGGAGACCGCCGCGAGCTGCACGGCGCGTCCGAGCTTCGCCGTCGCCCCATCGATATCGCCCAGTTTGCGGGCATCCAGTCCTTGTTGGATGACGTGCGCGAGTTCCGCCTGGCCCGTGTAGTGCGCCACCTGGGGGTTGATGGAGGTGGAGGCGGCCATGTCGTCCGTCCAGACGGCCCTGATCAGCCCCTGGGAGAGCACATCGGGCGCCCCGCCGCCCGGGGCCGGGACGATCAGCGAGGCCCGGGCGGCCAGCATCTCCTGGCCGATGTTCGCCCGGGGCACCCACACACAGATGTGGTAGTCGCGGGACTCGTCGCCCCACGAGCCGGTCGGGTAGTCACCGGCCCGAGGGCCCGCCTCCGTGCGCCGGTCCGTCAGATCCGTGACGGTGGGCGCGACCTGCTTGACGAATCCGATCTCCACCCCGACCGGGGTCCAGAGCCGCAGCGTGACATCCGCGACCCCCTTGCCCATCGCGTTCTCCATCATGCCGGTGAAGTCGGCGGCCAGACCGGCCGGATCGGCCACGATGTCCGCGGTGCCGAGCAGCGCGGACGCTATCCCGGTGACCTCCTTGACCTCCCAGTCGGTGCCGACTCCGCGCGCGTCACAGGTGAACCGGCCCGTCACGGCGGAGAGCGCCGAGCGCAGCGCCTCCGGGCTCTCGTGCTCATTGCGTCCGTCGGTGAGCAGGATGCCGTGCCGGATATCGCCGGACGAGGCCGCCAGCAGGCGGTCCGCGAGGGTGAGCCAGGTACCGATCGCGGTGCCGCCGCCGGCGGTGAGCCGCCGCAGCGCGCTCTTCGCCTCCGCGCGGGTGCGGCCGTCGGCGACGGCGAGCCGGCCGCCGCCGGGGTAGGTCTCCACGGCCCGGTGGGTGCCGCCGACGACGGCGAACTCCACTCCGTCGCGGAGGGTGTCGATCGCGGCGGAGGTGGCGTCCCGCGCATGGCGCATCTTGGTCGCCGGATAGTCCATCGAACCCGAACAGTCCACCATGATCACCACGGCCGCGCCGGGCGCGGATGCGGACGCCGAGCTTCCCCGGAGCGGCGCACCGCCGCTGGTCCCGCCGCCGGTGGAGGCGACGGTCACGATCGCGTTCACCTCCCGGCCGCCCTCGGGCAGAAACTCGTTCTGGTAGACGTCGACCGAGAAGCGCGGCACCGGGGACTTGGAGAAATTGGCCATCTGATGGGCTCCTTGAGGCTCCGCTCGGGGAGAACTGAAGCGGCCGGGCACCCGTTGGTGCCCCTGCTGCGGGCGCCTCCCCCGTTGTCGGCGCCCGGCCGTTGTGCGCGGGCGGTGCGCCCGGTTGTCCGCCGCCGGGACCCGCCCGGCCGGTGCCGGGTCAGATCCGTGGGCGGGCCGGGTCCGTGCCGTGTCCCGTGGCCCCCTGGCCCGTGACCCCCTGGCCCGCGGCGCGTTGTCCCGTCACTCCCGTCCTGTCACTCCCGTCCCGTCACCGTGAACGGCACCACAGCCACGGTCACATTGTCGTGTCCGCCGCCGTCCAGCGCGTGTCCGACCAGCACCTGAGCGCTGTGCAGCGGCCGGGTCGCGGCGTCTGCCGGGATGGCGCGGGCCATCTCCTCGGCGCTCTCCGCGTAGTTCCACAGACCGTCGGTGCAGACCACGACCACGCCGTCGCGGTCCGGCTTGAAGGCGGCGGTGTGCGGGTCCAGCTCATAGGCGTCGGAGCCGAGCCAGCCGGTGATGGCGTGGGCGCGCTCGTCCGCGTACGCCTCCTGCTCGCTCATCAGGCCCGCGGCCACCATCTGGGCCGCCCAGGAGTCGTCCTCGGTGAGCCGGGCGGCGGGACCGCCGCGGTCGTCGGGCACCCAGTAGACGCGGCTGTCGCCGACCCAGCCGACAATCAGCAGGCCGCCGGCGCTGATGGCGCCGACGATGGTGCACGCGGGCGCGTTGAGCTGGTGACCCGGCGCGGGCTCGGCCGGTTCGCTCCGCGCGGGGCGGTCCGCGAGGGCGTCGACCGCGGCGGCGGCGGCGACGATGGCGTCCCGCATGGCCTGCTGGGGGTGGGTGCCCCGGGGCAGCTCCGCCAGCAGCAGGGCGTTGGCCGCCGCGGCGGCGGCCTGGGACGCCTCGTCGGGCCGGGTGGCCGATGACACCCCGTCACAGACGATCGCCACCACGGCGGGTGAGCCGTCCGGCAGGGCGGTGGTGGAGATCGCGAACGCGTCCTCGTTGCGGTGGTGGCGCAGCCCCCGGTCGCTGACGGCGGCCACCGGGCCCAGCTCACGCTCCATGTGGTCGCGCTCCTTCGGCTGGGCGTGGCCGCAGTTCTCGCAGTACCCGTCGGTGTCGACCCGGCCGCCCCGGCAGGCCACACAGACCTTGACGGCGGCGGGCGCGGGGGAGGGCACGGCGGCGGGCGGGGACGGGGTGCGCGGGTCGGCCGGAGTGCGCGGGTCCACCGCACCGGCCGCCGGTGCCGGTGCCGGTGTCCGCGGCGCGGGCAGCTCGAAGTCCCCACCGGCCCGGCCGGTGGCCCCGGGCTCGGCGGGCGGCGGAACGGGTGGCCCCGGCGGCGTGACCGGCCCGGGGGGTCCGTACGGGGCGGGTGTCCGCGCGGCCGGAGGGGCGGGGGGCGCCGGTACGCCGGGGCCCGGGGCGGCCGGACCGGAGCCGTGCGGGCCCGGGACGGCCGGCGGTACGGAGGGGTGCGGCGGGGCTCCCGGTCCGGCCGGGGGGTGTGCGGGGACCTCCGGCAGCGGCGGATACGGCCCCGCCGGAGCCGGAGCCGGAGCCGGATCGGGTCCCGGAGGGGCGGGGTTCGCCGGGGCGCGGGCGGCCGACCACGCCGCCGGGACCCCGATCGCCAGGGTCGGACGGTCGGGCCCCGGTGGCGCCGACCCCGCCGACAGGCCGTGTCCACACGCGCCGCAGAAGCGGTCGCCCTCCTCCAGGGGCTCCGCGCAAGCGGGGCACATCGGACCGGCGCCGGGCCGGTGCATCTGCGGCGACATCAATCACACCCACGTCCGGGGGCGGAAGCGGTTGGCTCGCTCCACCAGTTCCATCCGCTCCTCGCCCCGCTGGGCGAGCCGGGCGAGCACCCGGTAGGAGCGTTCCAGCCCGAAGCGCAGACCGCGTTCGTCCAGCGCGCTGCCGAGCAGCACGGCGGGGGCGGCCCGCGCGGCACGCTCCACCTGGGCGGTGGGCGCGCCGCTGGGCCGCGAAGTGCCCGCCGGCGCCGGTACGGACGGCTGAGTTCCGGGACTACCGGAGAGTACCCAGTCCAGGGCCGTGCCGAGTACCTCGGTGGACAACCGTTCCCGGCGCACCGCGTCCAGACCGAGGTCCTGGAGCGCCTCCACCTGTTCCGCCGAGGCCACCAGATCGTCCAGCAGCGGCTCCCGGACACCGCGCCCGCGCAGCCGCGCCCGTACCGCGGCGACCCGGGCGGCGGTGCAGTGGACGGACGCCTCCGGCACCGACTCCAGGGTGCGTACGGCGCCGGTGCGGTCGCCCGCCGCGAGCTGCACCCGCGCCAGGCCGAACGCGGCGCTGACATAGCTCGGGTCCGTCGTCCACACCAGCCGGTAGTACTCCGCGGCGTTGTCCGACTGGCCCAGTATCTCCGCGCACACCCCGAGCGCCAGCTTGGGCGCGGGCTCGCCCGGGAAGGCGTCGTAGACCGCGTCGAAGGAGAGCGCGGCGGCCTCGTTGTCCCCGGCGATCAGGGCGGTCAGACCCCGGTACCAGACGACCCGCCAGTCGTCCGAGTGCTTGCTCTCCAGCGCCGCGAGCGCCGTGGACGCGGTGGCCGCCTCACCCGTCTCCAGCCGGGCGCGCAGCTCGCGCAGCCTGCTCTCCGGGGACGGCGCGGGCACGGCGGCGAGCGCCGCGATCAGCTCGGCGGGGGCGGAGGCCACCAGACCGGCGAGGAAACCGGCGTTGGGGTCGGCCGGGTCGATCCGGGGCACGGGCAGCGCCAGCGCCACGGCCCGGGTGTCGCGCACCGCCGGCTCCGGAGCGGCCGGCCCGGCGCCGGACTCCGGCGCCCCGGCGGCCCCCCGGGCCCCGCGACCCCTCCGGGTCCGTGCGCCCAGCCGCGACACATCGTCGGTCCGCTCCGCGAACAGCTCCGTGTCCGGCACCCGCAGTTCGGGGCCGAAGAGGGTCGACAGCGCGGGCCGGGGACGGCCCGTCTGGAGCGCGACGACCTCCCGCAGCACCCCCGTGAGCTGCTCGGCCATCTCCTGCGCCGAGGAGAAACGCCGGGCCGGATCGGGGTCCGTCGCCCGCACCAGCAGCCGGTAGAACGACTCGTAGGCACGGAAGACCTCGACGTTCTCCGGGTCCGGCAGACTGTCCGCGAAGACATGGGTGTAGCCCTGGAAGTCGAAGGTCAGCACCGCCAGGGTGCGCGCCACCGTGTAGAGGTCGGAGGCGACCGAGGGCCCGGCGCTCGTGACCTCCGGGGCCTGGTAGCCGACCGTGCCGTAGATCGCCGACTCGTCGTCGTCCATCCGCCGGACGGCGCCCATGTCTATCAGCTTCAACTGGTCCTGCTGCTGGATGGCGTTGTCGACCTTGAAGTCGCAGTACAGCAGGTGACGGCTGTGCAGGTGCCCGAGCGCCTCCAGCGCCTCGATGCCGTACGCGCACGCCTGCTCCACGGGCAGCGGGTCGCGCCGTCCGGAGGGGTCCCTGCGGTCGTTCGCCAGCTCCTTCAGCGACTTGCCGCCCACGTACTCCATGACGATGTAGCCGTCGAGCGAACCGGTGCGCTGGTCGAGGTGCTCGACGAAGTTGTAGATGCGCACGATGTTGGAGTGCTCGATCTCGGCGAGGAAGCGGCGCTCGGATATCGCCGCGGCCATCGCGTCCTGGTCGCCCGTGTCCAGCAGGCCCTTGAGCACCACCCAGCGGTCCGAGACCGCCCGGTCCACGGCCAGATAGACCCAGCCGAGGCCGCCGTGGGCGAGACAGCCCGCCACCTCGTACTGACCGTGCACCACATCCCCGGCGGCGAGCTTGGGCACGAAGGAGTACGGATGGCCGCACCCGGTGCAGAACCCCTCCGTGCGCCCGGTCCGCCCGCCGCGCGAACGCCCCACCGGCACACCGCACTCGGCCCGTGAGCAGAACCGCTTCCGCTCGGGCACCTCCGGGTTCGCCATCACCGCCGCGCGGGGCTCCGGGCGCGGCACCTCCGGCACGGTGACCAGGCCCGCGCCCAGCCGGTTGCGGCTGGACGCGACCGTGGAGGTGCCGGAGCTGCGCACCGAGACCGAGCGGGTGGAGGTGCTGGACCCGGTCGCGGTGAGCGAGAGCCGCCCCGACACCGAACGGCGCGAGGAGGCGGGGCGCGAGGAAGCCCGCGAGGAGCGGGAGCCCCGGTGGACGGAGGTGGTGTCGCCGCTCAGCCGGCCCGCGCCCGCCGATGTGCCGGACGGCCCGGCCGCCGCGACCACGGGCGCGAGGCCGCAGGTGTCGCAGTACAGCTCGCCGCCGCCCATGTCCTCGTAACCGCCGTCGCAGCCCGGCCGCTGACAGCTCCGGTCCTCGCTCACGTGTCCCCTCCGCGGTCCTCGGGCCGGGACCGCCCCGGCTCCCGGTGGGTCAGGGCCTCCGCCGCCGCCTGCTGATAGCGCAGCACCGCCTGCTCGGCCACCCGCAGATCGCAGGGAGCGCTCCACAGCATCCGGCGGGCCGCGTCGTACCGCTCGATCAGCAGCGGGTCCTCCGCGAAGCCCAGACGGGCCACCTTCGCCCGGTACGCGTCCAGCCGGCCGCGCAGCTCAGCCCGCACCGCGAGCGGGGCGGTGACCGCCGTCAGCGACTCCCGGGCGCGGAGCAGTTCGTCCTCCGCCTCCCGCTCCAGGGCCTCCAGCAGCGGGGAGAGCCGGTGCCAGCGGGAGTGTCTGCGGTACTCCGCCGCCGTGCCGAGCCGCTCCTGAAGGGCGGTCGGCGGGCCGCTGACCGCGGGCACCTCCGACGCGGCGATCTTCGCCAGCACCTCGCCGCGCGCCACCCGGGCCTCGGCCAGGGTGCGGTCCGCGCGGGAGAGGACGTCCCGCAGCCGCATCAGCCGCTCCTCCGAGTCCTGCCGGACCCGCAGCACCGCCTCGATCTCCCGCCGGATGTCCTCCAGGGCCCGCGCCGCCCGGTCGTAGCGGTCGGTGTCGGGCCGCCCGCCGCCGGGCGCCGAACTGCCCTGAGCGGGACGCCAGAAGGCCAGCGGGTCGGAGATCACCCGCGCCCGGAGCGTGCCCAGCTCCTCGGTGATGGACTCCAGTTCGTCACCCGAGGGGTGCTCCCCGGGCCGTACGCCCACCGAGTGGGCGAGCGAGCGGGTGCGCTGGAGCTCGGCGGAGAGCAGATCGATCCGCGCGGGCAGCGCCGACCACACCGCGTCCGCCGTCACCACCACGTCCAGCGACGCGGCGTACAGATCGTTCATCCGGGCGACGAGCCGCTCCAGGGTGAACTGTTCCGACAGCCGGGCCGGCCCGGTGACCGAGGGCGGGGGGAGAGCGGCCGGGGACGCCAGGGTCACACCGCCGCCGCGCAGCCGCTCCGTCAGCTCCACCAGGTCCTCCCGGCTCGGCCAGCGGCGGCGCGACCGCAGCTCGCGGATGCCGGTGAGGGCGGCGCTGTACGCGTCGAAGTACTCCCAGAGCAGGGTTATCGCCTGCTCGGCGGAGGCCCACCGGTCCTTGGTGACCCCGGTCAGCTCGGCACCTTCGAGGAGCCTGCGGCCCGCGTGGTCCTGGAGCGCGAGCAGCGAGGTCTCGATCGCCTCGTGCTCGGCGACCAGGCGCGTCAGCGCCCGGTCCACCTCGTCCCGGTCCATCGTCGGCCCGGGGGCCCGCCCGCCGGAGCCGGGGGACGCTCCCGCGACTCCCATCGATCACCTCTTTCGTTCGTCAGCGCTGGTGGTACTTGGGCGCCGGGGGCCCCGATATGCCCGGCAGATCATCGGCCAGCAGCCGCTCGTACGCCTTCTGCCAGGCGCTCTCGCGGTACTCCTCCAGGACGTGGTTGACCCGGCGGACCACGTCGTCCTTGCCGAGTTCGGTGGCCACGCCGTAGTACTCGGTGGTGAAGGTCCGGCCCTTCAGGGCGACCGCCGGGTCCTGGGCCGCCTGGCCGGCGGCCAGGGCGTTGTCCGTGACGACGGCGTCGGCGAGGCCCTCCTGGAGCCGCACCAGACAGTCGAGCTGGTTGGGCACGGTGAGGATGTCCTCGTCGGCCGGGGTGCCGTCGTGCTTGTCCTTGAAGACCGCGCCGAAGGACTTCTTCTCCAGCGCGTCATAGGCGGTGGTGCCCTCGGCGGAGCAGACGCGCTTGCCCTTCAGCGAGGCGTTGTACCCGGTGATGGTGGAGTTCCGGGGGGCGAGGATCTGCTGCCCGACCTCGAAGTACGCGGTGGAGAAGGCGACCTGCCGAATCCGGGCGCAGTTGATCGTCATGGTGCGGACGATGATGTCCACGGTCTGGTTGTTCAGGGCTGGGACGCGCTGGTTGGTGGGGATGGCGCGGAAGATGACGGCGTCCGGTTCGCCGAGGATGTCCTGGGCGATGGCGCGGGCCAGTTCGATGTCGAAGCCCTTGAAGTCATCGGTGGCCGGGTCGCGGTAGCCCCAGCGGTAGCTGTTCTGGTCGACGCCGACGATCAGCTTTCCGCGCTTCTTGATCGCGTCGATGTTCGGCCCGTCGCCGGAGGACGCGGGGAGGGAGCGCTCCGGCTCGACGCAGGTGTCCGGCTCCGCGGGGGCCGCCGGGGCGACGGCGTGTCCGGCGCCGGTGATGGCGGTGCCCGCGCCCCGGGAGAGCGGCAGCAGGGTGACGGCGGCGGTCAGCGCGCAGGCCGCGGCCATTCCGGCGACCCCGCCCCAGCCGCGCAGACTCGGCCGGCGGGCCGCCCGGGGCCGGGGGCCGGTGCCGGGTCCGCCGATGCCCCCCGCTCCGGTGCCGTCGCTCGTCCCGTCCGTCATCTCTCCCCCTCTCACCGGTACTCCGCCAGTCTGCGGTTGACGCCGAGGATCGCGCCCGCGGCACCCAGCACCCCGAGCGCCGCCGCCCCGGCGGGCAGCCCGCCCAGGGCGTCCCGGCCGTCCCGGGCCGCCCGGCTGAACTCGCTCTGCTCGTGGGCGAGTGCCCGCTCCAGCGCCGCGTCCACCGTGTCGAAGGACTCGCCGGTGGAGTCCTCCGCCCCGATGACCTTCTTCAGGGCGCCCTCGTAGTTCCCGGCCCGGTCGGTCGTGCCGGCGTCCCGGTGCCGGGACTGCCACTCGCCCATGCCGGCCTCGGCGGCCTCGACGGGCGCACGGCCCGCGTCGTCGTCCGCCAGCCGCGCGGCCCGCTCCAGGCCCTCGCGAAGCTCGACCATCCCGGCGGCGTACTCCGTCTCGTACTTGTCGTTCCTGCCGTCGTCGGTGAGGACGGCGCCGCGCGCCACGAGCACGAGGTTCTCGTTGGCGCGGGCCTTGAGGGAGTCGATACGGGCGTCGTTGAGGACTCTCAGAGAGCTCTGGCCGTGCTCCCGCGCCTCGGTCAGCCGGTCGCGGGCCACGGTGTGGCCGGCGGCCAGCCACAGCAGGACGACGGTGGTGGCGGCGGTCGCGGCGAGCAGCCCGGGGTTGAACACCCGGTTGGTCCGCAGATACAGGCGCCGCTGGGACCAGCCGAGCCCGCCGAGCGCCAGCAGACCCGCCGCGAGGGAGAAGACGGGCCAGAAGGACGCCTTCTCGTCGTCCCGGTCGAGCCGGGCCGTCTCCGCGTCGTACAGCCTCTGGGCGGCGGGCAGCAGGACCTTGGTCATCTGCTCGTTGGCAAAGCGCAGATACGCGCCGCCGAGGGGGAGGCCCTGGCGGTTGTAGGCGCGGGCGGTCTCGATCCGGCCGGTGTAGACCGGGAGTTCCGCGTTGAGCGTGGTGATCTGGCGGCCGGACTCGCTGGCGGCGTCGGTGTTCGTCGCCGCCTTGACCAGGAGCCGGGAGGCGAGGGCGATGTCCTTCTCGTACCGCTCGCGGACGCCCGGGGGTTCTTTGACGGCGCCGGCCAGGAAGCCGCCGGCCGCGGCGGTGTCCGCGTCCGCGAGGGAGCGGTAGACGGAGGCGGCGTCGGCGCTCAGGGGCTGGCTGCGGCTCACCACGTCGTCGGCGGCGGAGGCGCGGTCGGAGACCTCCACGGCGGTGACCGCGCCGAAGGCGACGACCAGGGCGGCGAGGACCGCGCCGACGATCCGCAGCCGGCCGGGTTCGGTGGTGGTGGCGGTGCGGAGCCGTGAGCGGCCGGCGGGAAGGGGTGCGGGGCGCACCTGTGGTGGGTGTGTCATGTGACCTCCCCCTGGGTCGCTGACGGCGGCCCGCGGGCCGGCGGGTCGGAGGGGGTGTCCCCTTGGCGTGAAGTATGGCCGTCGTGACCGACAATCACAGCCTGTTGACTGGATCTTGTGGCGATCCGTGTGACATCCCCCTCCTGAATACGCCCCAGCCCCCTGATCGGTTCCCGCCCCCGGCGGGGGGAACCCTGCCGGGGGCAGCTCCGGGAGAGTCCGAGGACGACCCCCGCGCGACGGGCGGCCCGAGCGCAATCCCAGCCCGTCCGGCCTTTGAGGACGGCCCCTGCGCCACGGGTTGCCGCACCGGGCAAGACGCAGCCCGTCCCGCGTTTGAGGACGCCCCCTGCGCCACGGGCGGCCCGAGCAGTTTCAGCCCGCCCGGCGTTTGAGGACGGACCCGGCGCGACGGGTTGCCGCACCGGGCAAGACGCAGCCCGTCCGGCGATTGAGGACGGACCCTGTGCGCCAGGACCCCGCACAAATCCAGCCCGTCCAGCCGCTCCTGCTGACTGCCCCCCGTGGGGGCCTCAGGCGTACTGGGTGCGGAGGCGGGTGTGGACCTCCTGGGGGGAGGCGAGGTGGTCGAAGGCCAGGAGGGCCGCGCCCAGGACCGGGGGAGCGGTCACCACCGAGAGGCGGGCCTTGGGGGCGCGGGCCCCCATCATCGCCGTGAGGTGGGCGTCCAGCTCGGGATGGCGCGCCGCCAGCACCCCCCCTCCCAGCACCACCGGCGCCTCCTCCTCCAGCAACCCCAGCTTCCCCAGCGCCACCGCCGACATCGCCACCACCTCCTGCGCCAGCCGCCTCACCACATGCCGCGCCACCGGGTCCCCCGCCGCGCTGGTCGCGAAGAGCACCGGCGTCAGCTCATGCGTACGGGCGTACGGGATGACCTCCCGGTGCAGCGCCTCGATCAGCGCATACATCGAGTCGAGACCGAAGTGCGCGGGCAGCGTCCGCGCCAGCTCCGTCGCCTCGCCCCGCCCGTCCTCCGCCCGCGCCCCGTACCAGAGCGCCTCCTCCGCGAGCCCCTGCCCGCCGCCCCAGTCCCCGGAGATCTTCCCGATCGCCGGATAGCGGGTCGTCCGGCCGTCCGGCAGCATCCCCACGCAGTTGATGCCCGCGCCGCACACCACCGCCACGCCCCGGGGCTCGTCGACCCCCGCCCGCAGAATGGCGAAGGTGTCGTTGCGCACCCGGGTCGTACGGCCCCACCCCCGGGCGTGCAGGGCGGCGCTCAGCTCCTCCTCCTCCACCGGGAGGTCGGCGTTGGCGAGACAGGCCGACACATGCTCGATCCCGTCGGTCCTCGCCCCCTGCGCGCGGGCCTTCGCCAGCGCCTCCTCGACGGTGACCGCGAGCAGGTCCACCGCCGCCCCGATGCCGACCCTCGGCGGCTGGAAGCCGTGGTGCCCCCGCACGGACGCCAGCACGGCGCCGTCGGGGCCGACCACGGCCACATCGGCCTTGCTGTTGCCCGCGTCGATGGCGAGGACTGAAGCGGTCACGCCCACGCCAGGTGCTCCCGGTTGTGCGCGACGAGCCGGTCGGTGAGCGCCTCGGCGTACTCGTACTGGCCGATCAGCGGGTGGGACAGCAGCGCCTTGAAGACCCGGTCCCGCCCGCCCCGCAGGGCCGCCTCCAGCGCCAGGTCCTCGTACGCCGTGACGTTGGCGATGAGCCCCGCGTACAGCGGGTCGACCGTGCGCACGGGCAGCGGCGACGCCCCCTGGGCGCCCACCGACGCCTGCACCTCGATGACGGCGTCGTCCGGGAGGAAGGGGAGCGTGCCGGCGTTGCGGGTGTTGACCACCTGGCAGGGGCTGCCGCCCCCGCCCAGCAGCGAGGCCGCGAGATCGACGGCGGCCTCCGAGTAGAAGGCCCCGCCGCGCTTGGCGAGCAGTTCGGGCTTGGTGTCCAGCGCCGGGTCCGCGTACAGCTCCAGGAGCTGCTTCTCCATCGCGGCCACCTCGGAGGCCCGGGACGGCTTGGTCCGCAGCTCGCGCACGACCTCGTCGTGCGCGTAGAAGTAGCGCAGATAGTACGAGGGCACCACGCCCAGGCGGTCCAGCAGCGGCCGCGGCAGGCTCAGGCTCTCCGCGATGGAGGCGCCGTGCTCGGCCAGCAGCCCGGGCAGCCGGTCCTCCCCGCCGGGCCCGCCGATCCGCACCCCGGTCTCCCAGGTCAGATGGTTGAGCCCGACATGGTCCAGATGCACATCCGCGGGCGCGACATCGAGCAGCGCGGCGAACCTGCGCTGGAAGCCGATGGCCACATTGCAGAGCCCGACGGCCTTGTGCCCGGCCTGGAGCAGCGCCCTGGTCACGATCCCCACCGGGTTGGTGAAGTCGATGATCCAGGCGTTGGGGTTGGTGCGCCGCACCCGCTCGGCGATGTCGAGCACGACCGGCACGGTGCGCAGGGCCTTGGCGAGCCCTCCGGCCCCCGTGGTCTCCTGGCCGACGCAGCCGCACTCCAGCGGCCAGGTCTCGTCCTGGAGCCGGGCCGCCTGCCCGCCCACGCGGAGCTGGAGCAGGACGGCGTCGGCGTCCGCGACCCCCGCGTCCACGTCGGAGGTCACCACGATCCTCCCCGGGTGGCCCTGCTTGGCGAAGATCCGCCGGGCCAGCCCGCCGACGAGTTCCAGCCGGTCGGCGGCCGGGTCGATGAGCACCAGCTCGCTGATGGGGAGCGTGTCCCTCAGCCTGGCGAAGCCGTCGATCAGCTCAGGGGTATAGGTGGACCCGCCACCCACGACTGCGAGCTTCATACGTGTGTTAGCCCTTCACTCCGGTCAGTGTGACGCCCTCGACAAACGCCTTTTGGGCGAAGAAGAAGACGAGGATCACAGGGGCCATGACCATCACGGTCGCGGCCATGGTCAGATTCCAGTCGGTGTGGTGCGCGCCCTTGAAGGATTCCAGACCGTAGCTGAGCGTCCACGCCGCCGGGTTCTCGGAGGCGTAGATCTGCGGGCCGAAGTAGTCGTTCCAGGCGTAGAAGAACTGGAACAGCGCCACCGCGGCGATTCCCGGTCTGGCCATCGGCAGAACGACCTTGAGCAGGGTGCGCACTTCGCCGCAGCCGTCCACCTTCGCGGCGTCGATGTACTCGTTGGGAATGGTGAGCAGGAACTGGCGCAGCAGGAAGATGGCGAACGCGTCGCCGAACGCCATCGGAATGATCAGCGGCCAGAGCGTGCCGGTCAGATCGAGCTGCTTGGCCCAGAAGAGATACATCGGGACGATGATCACCTGGGGCGGCAGCATCATCATCGAGATGACCAGCATCATCGAGAGCCGCTGTCCCCGGAAGCGGAACTTGGCCAGTGCGTAGGCCACCGGGATCGAGGAGACGACGGTGAGAACCGTTCCGACGCCCGCGTACAGCAGGGTATTGCGCCACCAGGTCAGATATCCCGGTGTGTCCAGCACCCTGGTGTAGTTGCCCCACTCCCAGGTGGTGGGAATGAGATCGCGGGTCAGCGTCTGCTGATTGCTCATCAGCGACGTCAGAATGACGAAGACGAAGGGGAGGACGAAGAACAGGGCCGCCGCTATGCCCAGGGAGTGCACCGCGATCCAGTGCAGCAGCGCCTTGCGGCGCGCGGTGCGCGCGGCGGGGGTGAGGGAGACGTTCCGTGCCGCGGGTTTTCTCTCGACGATCTGCGCCATGGTCAGTCACCCATCCGGATAAGGCCGCCGCGCCGCCGCATCAGAAGTGCGGTGAAGACCATGGCGAGTGCGAACAGCACGAGGGCGACGACGGACGCCGTCCCGTAGTCGAAACGCTGGAAGCCGGCGTTGTAGACGATCTGCGGCAGGGTCAGAGTGGATTTCTCCGGATACCCGGGTTCGAACTGCTGCCCGCTGCCGCCCATGTTGCCGGACGCGACCTTCGCCGCGACCAGGGGCTGTGTGTAGTACTGCATGGTCGCGATCACCCCGGTGACCACGGCGAAGAGCACGATGGGCGAGATGTTCGGCAGGGTGACGAAGCGGAATCGCTGCCAGGACGACGCCCCGTCCAGCTCGGCCGCCTCGTACTGCTCCCTGGGCACGTCGAGCAGGGCCGCCATGAAGATCACCATGAGATCCCCGACACCCCAGAGCGCGAGCAGGGTGAGCGCGGGCTTGGACCAGTCGGGGTCGGTGAACCAGGTCGGGGGCGAGAGGCCGATCGTCTCCAGGACCGTGTTCACCGGTCCCGTGCCGGGGTTGAGCAGAAAGACGAAGGCCAGTGTCGCGGCCACCGGCGGGGCGAGATAGGGCAGGTAGAAGAGGGTGCGGAAGACTCCCGTACCCGTCTTGAGCTTGGTGATCAGCAGTCCGATGCCGAGGCCGAAGACCACCCGGAGGGTGACCATGACCAGCACCAGCCAGAGCGTGTTGCGCAGCGCGGGCCAGAACATCGGGTACTCGGTGAAGACATACGTCCAGTTGTCCAGGCCATTGAAGACCGGGGGCCGGAAGCCGTCGTACCGCATGAAGGAGAAATAGACGGTGGAGATCAGCGGATAGGCGAAGAAGACGCTGAAGCCGATCAGCCAGGGCGAGAGGAAGGCCACCGTCCGAAGCGCCGACCGGCGGCGCTTCGAACGCAGGGTGTTGGTGGTCATCGTGTTCCGTGTCGCTACTTCAGCTTGGCGATGTCGGTGTCGATCTGGCGGGCCGCCTTCTCCAGGCCGGCCTTCAGATCCTTCAGCTTGCCCGACTCGTAGCGCAGGCCCACGTCCTGGAGCGTCAGATGGTAGGCGCCGCCGTCGACATTGGCGGGGCTGGAATTGGACTTGGGGTGCTGGGCGATGTCGATGAAGGTCTGGAACGCGGCATCGTGCTTGAGGTCGGGCGACTTCAGCGCCTCGATGGTGGAGGGCACATTGCGGATGCCGTTGGAGAAGGCCACCACCGCGTCCGTGTCGGTGGTCATGTACTTCACCAGTTCCCAGGCGGCGTTCTGCTTCTTGCTGGTCGCGGCGATACCCATGATGGTGCCCGCGAGATAGCCCTTGCCGTAGTCGGCGATCTGGTCGTCGGGCACGGGCAGCGGGGCGGTGCCGATCTCGAACCCGACGCCGGCGTCCTTGGCCATGCCCAGCCGCCATTCGCCGTCGAGCTGCATGGCGACCTGACCGGTGTGGAAGGGGTGCTTGGCGCCCCATTCGTCACCGAAGGTGTTCCGGTACTTCTTCAGCTTCTCGAAGCCGCCCAGCTTGTCCACGAGCTGCTTCTGATAGGTGATCATGTCGGCGAACGCCGGGTCCTTGACGATGTTCGACTTGCCCTCGGCGTCGAAGTAGGTCGGGGACCACTGCGGGACGTAGTGGGAGATCGTCGTCTCGTAGCCGTGGTAGTTCGGCATGAAGCCGAGCTGCTCGTAGCTGTCGCCCTTGGTCTTCGTCAGCTTCTCGGCGACCTTGTCGAACTCGCTCCAGGTCTTCGGCGGCGCCTTGATGCCCGCCTTCTTGTACGCGTCCTTGTTGTAGTACAGGCCGTAGGCGTCGCTCAGCAGGGGCAGGGTGCACTGATTGCCGTCGAACTGGCTGTAGTCCAGCAGCGGCTTGTGGAAGACCTTCTGCGCGTCGATCCCGGACTTCTTCAGGAACGGGTTGAGGTCGACGAAGGCGCCCGAAGCGCAGAACTTCCCGACGCTGGTGGTGGTGAAGGAGGAGACCACGTCCGGAGCCTTGGAACCGCCCGCCCGCAACGCCTGGTTGATCTTGTCGTCGGTCATATTGCCGACGATCTTGACGTCGATGTTCCGGTGCGCGGCCTTGAACCGGTCGACGTTGTCCTGAATGGCCTTGACCTCGCTGGGAGCCGACCAGCCGTGCCAGAACGTGAGGGTCGTCCTCGCGTTGGGATCGTCGGATGCCGCGTTCTCGGACGACCCCGTACAGGCGGAGGCGAAGAGGGATATGGCGGCGGTGGCGGCGAGCGCGGCGGCGGATTTCCTGGTGCGTATGGACATGGCGGTGTCTCCCTGATGCGGGTCAAGTGTCGTGACGCGGGAAGGGTCTGTGCCTGTCGTGCTGTCGGAGGGGGCGGGCCGGTGTCGAGGGGGTCGGGGTGTGTCGGGGTGTGTCGGGGACGGTGCGGCGGTCTGCGGTCTGCGGTCGTGCTGTCGGTGGGGACGGGGTCGCGGTGGGGGCCGGGGTCGGGGGTGCGGTCAGCGGGAGGTGTCGAAGACGTCGTCCCGCGTGGTGGCGAGGGCGCTCTCCAGCGCCCCCCGCAGGACCGGGTGTTCGCGTACGGAGCCGATGACGAGCCGGGGCCGGGGCGCGGCCAGCTCGGCCAGCTCGGACTGGACCCGGGCGCGCAGCGGCTCCCCGCCGGCGGCGATCGGCTCCCCGGAGAGGACCACCAGCTCGGGGTCGAGCAGGGCGACCATGGAGGCGAGCCCGGTCGCGAGCCCGGTGGCGTACCGGTCGAGGAACTCCCGGTACGGCCCCGAGCCGGCCCCGGAGGCCCGGGCCACCAGTTCGGCGGCGACCTCGACGTACGGGCCCTGGCGGACCTCCCGGACCCCCAGCTCGCGGGCGAGGCGGGGCAGCACCTGGGCGCCGGCCAGCTCCTGGAAGCCGCCGCTGTTGGCCCGGGTCACCTGTCGGACCAGCGGAGTGCCGGGCACCGGCAGGAAGCCGACCTCCCCCGCGCCCCCGGTGAAGCCCCGGTGCAGCCGCCCGCCGATGACGACGGCCGCGCCGAGGCCCTCCTCGTTCCAGAGGAGGACGAAGTTCTCCATGCCGCGTGCCGCGCCGAGCCGCTGCTCGGCGACGGCCACCAGATTGACGTCGTTCTCGTACTCCACCGGCATCGGCAGCTCGGCTGCCAGCTCGTCCAGCAGGGTGGCCGAGTGCCAGCCGGGCAGATGGGAGGCGTACCGCAGCCGCCCGGTGGACGGGTCGAAGGCGCCGGGGGTGCCGATGACCAGGCGGTTGATGTCCGCCCGGGTGAGCGAGGCGGCCTTGACCGCCCCGTCGAGGGCCTCGGCCACCTGGCGCACGGCGTTGGTGTCGCGGCGGCGCGGGGTGGGCAGCTCGAACTCCCCGACCGTGGCGCCGGTGACATCGGCGACGGCCGCGCGGATGCGCTGCGGGGTGACATCGGCGCCCGCCGCGTGGGCGGCGCGGGCGTTGACCGCGTACAGCTGTGCGTTGGGCCCCGGCCGGCCCTCCGTCGTGCCGGTGGCGACGACCAGACCGGCCGCCTCCAGCCGGGCGAGGAGCTGGGACGCGGTGGGCTTGGAGAGCCCGGTGAGCTTGCCGATCCTGGTGCGGGAGAGGGGCCCGTGGGCGAGGAGCAGATCGAGCGCGGCGCGGTCGTTCATGGCGCGGAGCACCCGTGGAGTACCCGGAGTGGTCCCCGGGACAGTAGTGGTTTCAGCCATGTCGGACACCCCTGCCTTTCGACCGTCACCGTTCTCACCTGGACTGTTAGGAAAGTTTCCTATCCCGTGGGGAGAAACTAAGCCGCTTGTCGGGCGGGCGTCAATGGTCCATGCCTGGGCGTGTGCCAATCCGTTACCTTCCCAGGGAACCCGTCATGAGCACATCACCGCGTGGCCGGGGTGCGGCGCGGGGTGAGCGCGATCGGCCCCCGCCGGGTGGGCGGGGGCCGATCGGGGGAGGCGGTCTACTTCGTCAGATTCGCCGGCGGCGGTATCGGCGAGGCGGCCAGGGACTGCGGGGAGGTCGGGCTCGCCAGCGCCGACGGGGGAGCGACCGAGGCGGCCGGGTCCGCCGCCGGGCTCTCGTCCGCCGGCAGCGGCAGCCCGCCGACGATACGGATGCCCGCCGCGTCGAACGCGTGCTTGATCCGCCAGCGCAGCTCCCGCTCCACCCCGAGCGCCTTGCCCGGCATGGTCTTCGCCGAGAGCCGCACGGTCATCGAGTCGAGCAGCACCTCGGTGAGGCCCAGGATCTCCACCGGGCCCCAGAGCTGCTCGTTCCACGGCTCGGCCTTGGCCAGCCCGTCGGCGACCTCGCCGATCACCTTCCGCACCCGGTCCAGGTCCTCCGTCGGGCGGACCGTCACATCGACGGCCGCCGTCGCCCAGCCCTGGCTGAGGTTGCCGATCCGCTTGATCTCGCCGTTGCGCACGTACCAGATCTCGCCGTCGTCGCCGCGCAGCTTGGTCACCCGCAGACCCACCTCGATGACCTCGCCCGAGGCGACGCCCGCGTCGATGGAGTCACCGACCCCGTACTGGTCCTCCATGATCATGAAGACACCGGAGAGGAAGTCGGTCACCAGGTTCCGGGCGCCGAAGCCGATCGCGACACCCGCCACACCCGCCGACGCCAGCAGCGGAGCCAGATTGATCTTGAACGCGCCGAGGATCATCAGCCCGGCCGTGCCGAGGATCAGAAACGACGCCACCGACCGCAGCACCGAGCCGATCGCCTCCGACCGCTGCCGCCGCCGCTCCGCGTTGACCAGCAGACCGCCGAGCGCGGTCCCCTCCACCGCCTGGGCGGAACGGTTCATCCGCGCTATCAGCTTGGTCAGCGCCCGGCGCACCAGCATCCGCAGCACGATCGCGACGATCAGGATCAGCGCGATACGGAGGCCGGTGCTCAGCCAGGTGGACCAGTTCTGCTCCACCCAGCCGGCGGCATCCGTCGCCTGCCTGGCCGCCTCGTCGAAACCCGACGGGGCGGCCGGCTCCGACGGGCCGTCGGAGGGCGGCGGAACGGACAGGGGGGTCGTGGTCACGAGGGATGACCTCCAGGCAGGGTACGGCTGGCCAACCACACTAACGGCGCCCTCGCCCGGGCCCCGTTGTTGTGCGACGGGGAGAGAGAAGACTCACCCGGGGGCGGCCGGGGATGAAAACGGCCCGCCGGGCGTTGTCAGGGGTGATGTGGTCGAAAACACTTCGAGCCCGTTACGGCGACGTGGTGGCGCTCGGACCTGGCCTGAGGGGAGACTGAGGGCAGATCGTCCCGGCGCGAGCCACGCGCCGCCGGCGTACAAGGAGGCATCCACCGTGCCGCACGTCCTGGTCCTCAACGCGTCGTACGAGCCCCTCGGCGTCGTACCGCTCCGCCGCGCGCTCGTCCTCGTGCTGGAGAACAAGGCCCTGTGCCTGGAGGAGTCCGGCGCCTTCATGCACAGCGCGACCCGGGTGATCGCCGCGCCCAGCGTCGTCCGGCTGAAGCGGTTCGTCCGGGTGCCCTACCGGGGGCCCGTCCCGCTCACCCGCAAGGCGCTCTTCGCGCGTGACGGCGGGCGCTGTATGTACTGCGGGGCCGTGGCGACCAGCGTCGACCACGTCGTGCCGCGCAGCCGGGGCGGACAGCACGTCTGGGACAACGTCGTGGCGGCCTGCCGCCGCTGCAACCACGTCAAGGCGGACCGGCATCTGCGGGAGCTGGGCTGGAGACTCCGCCACCAGCCCGAACCGCCCAGCGGACTGGCGTGGCGGATCATCGGGACCGGACACCGGGACCCCCGATGGCTGCCTTACCTCCAACCGTATGGAGCGGAGGACGCGATGGCCCGGATCGACGGCGTATCCGCCTAGAGCCAGGCCTCTTTTTTGTCCCCGGACACCCTCGCGGGTCTCTTCCCGGGCACCCCGGCGGGCGGCACCCGGTCACCTCCGCGACCGGGTGCCGGGCCGTGCCGGGTCGGCCCGGAGAGGTCCGGCGTCACCGCTCCGCGACCGCGTACGCCTCCACCGACCACAGCGAGTAGCTGAACCGGGTCGCGCGCTCGTCGCCCAGGACGCGGATGAACCGCACGTCCCGGCTGTCCATCCGGATCGCCTCCCGGCCGCCCCGCCCGTCGTCCACCGCCGCCGCCGTCCGCCAGTCGCGGCCGTCCGCCGAGACCTGGATGCGGTACGCCGCCGCGTACGCCTCCTGCCAGTGCAGCACCACCTGCCCGAGCCGCACCGGACGGGGCAGCTCCGCCTGCCACCAGGCGCTGTCCTCGACCGGTGAGGACCAGCGCGTCTCCGGGTCGTCGTCGAGCACCCCCGACGCCGGGAAGTCGGGGGTCTCGTCGCCCGAGGACGACGCGGTGACGCCGTCCCCGCGCAGCAGGTCCGGTCCCGAGGTGCGGGGGAACGCGCGGACGGTGAGGGTCCGCTCCTGGCCGGCGAACGACAGCGGAACCCGGTACTCCCCGGCGGGCGTGTCCGCCGGTACGGAGACCTCCACCGGCACCGTCGTCCGCACCCCCCGGGGCACCGTCGTCCGCTCCGGCGCCCGCACCTCGATGCCGGCGGGCGGCTCCGCCTTCAGCGTGCCGCGCACCTCGTCGGGGCGGCGCGGCGTCAGCCGTACGCCGGTGCGCTGCGGGCCGCCGCCGATGACCGCGTCCGCCCGGCTGTGCTCCAGCGAGATCCCCGCGGCCGGCTCGTCGGCGAACCAGGGCACCACCGCCCGCACGGCCGGCTGTCCACCGCCCTCCGGGACGACCCGGATCGCGTCCACCCGCAGCCCCCGGCCGTCCGCCTGGGTCCAGCCGCCCGCGGCGAGCGGGCCCAGCGAGCGCCAGCCCTCACCGGGCACCCGGACCTCCAGCCGGGCGGGGCCGCCGCCCGGCTCGGTCATCGCCGTGACCGCGCGGACCGGACGGGCCCGCTCCAGCCGTACGGTGCCGTCGTCCCCCCTCTCACCCGCCCGGTCCGCCCCCGTCCACGCGCGCGACTCCTTCACCGCCCGCTCCAGGAAGGGCTCCAGCACCCCCTTGCCGACCGTCGCCCTGCTGCCCGCCGGCCCCGTCTCCGGCTCCGCGCGCAGCCGCTCCAGCTCCAGGAAGGCGCGCCAGCCCCGCTCCCCGTCACCGGCGGACTGGGCCAGGAGCATGTCCATGGCCACCTCACCCGCCCGGCCGTACCGGGAGAGCCCGTCGAGCCACGGGCGCACCTCGTCGTCCAGCCGGCCGCCGGCGGGCCCCTTCAGCCGTTCGGGCGCCTCGCGCATCACGGTGAACTCGGCGCGCAGCGCGGCAGCCGCCCGGTCGCGGCCGGCCCCGTCCGCGGAGCCGCGCAGCCGCCAGAAGTCGTCGATGAGCGGGGTGAGATAGCGCGACTCGACGGGATCGAGGATCGAGGAGGAGTGGTTGCCCGCGAGCGCCCGCAGCGCCGCGCGGGTCCGGGAGTCCCCGCCCGCGAGATCGGATATGGCCGCCTCCCAGGACTCCCGGGGCCGGTATCCGCGCGGATTCCAGCTGTAGTCGGCGGTGGTGAAGAGCGGGATACGGGAGGCCGACGCCTGCTCCATCGCATTGGCGAGCAGCGCCGCGGAGCCGCTCGCGACGGCCGGGTCCCGCCCCGTGTACGGGCCGAGGAAGATCCGGTCCTGGGCGTAGTCGTTGACCGGGTAGTTGTCCATGGTGACCAGCGGATGGCCGAAGACCTCGCGCGCGCCGGCGAGTTCCCGGCCGGTGATGGTGCGCGGCACCACGCCGACACCCGTCCAGGCGACCTGGACCCGGGGGTCCAGCGCGCCCGCGAGAGCGCGCCGGTAGTCGGTGGCGCCGTCCTGGTAGAACTCGGTCGGCATCAGGGAGAGCGGCTCGGCCCCGGGGTGGCGCTCCACCAGATGGCGGGAGACCGCGTCCGCCACCCGGGCCTGGGCGCGGGCCGCCGCGCCGGGGCCCGAGCCGAAGGCCGCCGCGTCCTCGCGGCAGTGCCACTCGCTGTAGCTGACGTCCTGGAACTGGAGCTGGAAGGCGCGCACCCCCAGCGCCCACATCGCGTCGATCTTGCGGAGCAGCGCCCGGACATCGCGCTCGTCGGCCAGGCACATCTGCTGGGCCGGGGCCACCGCCCAGGCGAGGGTGACATGGTTGTCCCGCGCGCGCTCGGCCAGTTCGCGGAAGCCGGCGCGCTGGGCCGCCGGGTAGGGCTCGCGCCAGCGGGCCTGGCGGAAGGGGTCGTCCCCGGGGGCGTAGAGATAGCGGTTCTGCTTGGTCCGGCCCATGAAGTCGATGTGGTCGAGCCGCTCCTGAGGGGTCCACGGCTCGCCGTAGAAGCCCTCGGTCGTCCCGCGGACCGCCGTGCCCGGCCAGTCGCGCACGGTGGCGCCGGCCACCGCGCTTCCCTTCGAGGGGGTGCGGACGATCAGCTGACGCAGCGTCTGGGCGCCGTGGAAGAGACCGCTCTCGCCCACTCCGTCGAGGGCGACCGTGCCCCGGCCGCGGATCTCGCCGACCGCGATCCGGTAGTCGCCCGAGGGCAGATCGGCGCGTTGAGGCGCGCGCAGGGCGCGCAGGGCGTCCTGCGCGCCCTGGCCGCCGATGTGGAGCAGCGGTCCGCGCCCCGGCAGTCCGGTGTGGACCGTGCGCACCCCGGCGTCGCCGAGCTGCCGCCGGATCAGCTCCACCGCCCGGGGGTCGGCCCCGGGCGCGGCGACGAGGGTGGCCTCGGTGCCCAGCGGAACGGCCTCCCCCGCCGCCTCGATGAACTGCGGACGGGGCCAGACCGGGGGCGGGGCGCCCTCGTCGCGGGGGCCGGCGGCGGTACGGGCCGGGGTGTGCGGGTCGGCGGGGGCGGCGACGGCGCCCTGCGCTCCCGAGAGGAGACCGCCGATGACGGCGACGGCGACGGCCGTCCGCCTCCTGCGCGCGAGCCGCACGTTTGTCTCCTTTGGGTCCCCTGATGGTCACTGTTTGGTTGCGAGCCCACCACCCCTGGCCTGAACGTGTCAACGGGCGTGGCCGATGTGCGCCTTTTGCCGGTCGCGACGGGGTGGCGGGAGGTGCCGGGCAGCGGGGCGGGAGAGCGCCGGGGAAGGTGCGACACACCGGGAACCAAATGTGACGCGGAACACGTTGACTGATCGAATACGTCTGCGGTGGAGCCCGCTGGGTAGGGCTGCACTGACCGGTAAGTGCCCGTACCGTCTGTTGGGAGTGTCATCCATGACCGCATCCGCCCATCTGCTGCTCTCCGCCATCACCACCCGGGCCGCCGCCGATGAACAGATCCCCGGCCCCCGGACCCTCTCGGGAAAACCTTCGGCGCACGGCCCGCTCAGCGAGAAACCCTGGGGCCCGGGCACCCCGCTGATGGACGAGCCGCCCGCCTTCGCGCCCCTCACCAGTGAACCGCCGCTGCCCGACGCCGCCCCTCTCACCAGCGAGCCCCCGCTCTCCGGCATAGCTCCCCTCACCAGCGAGCCGACGGCCGCCGGATTCACCGGCGGCTCCCAGTCCCCAGGAGTCTGAGGAGACCGCATGGGCCTTGCCAGGCTCGCCGCGCTGCACGGGGTCGCCACCTCCCGCACCACCTCCGAGGGCGTGAGCGCCCCCGTCCCCGAGGCCACCGTCGTCGCGGTCCTCGCCGCGCTCGGCGTGGACGCCACGGGCCCGGCCGCGCTCCGGACCGCCCTGGAGCGGGCCGAGTCCACCGCCCGGGAGCGGCTGCTGCCCCCGTCCGTGGTCGTCTGGCGCGAGACCCCCGAAGGAGCGGAGGAGACCGGCGGCCCCGGCCCCACAGCCCTCGGCCGGCTCCCCGCCGGCACGGCCCTGCGCGTCCTGCTGGAGGACGGCACCGAGACCGGCGACTGGCGGGGCGTGCCCTGGGGAGTGCACCGGCTGACCGCCAGGGCGCCCGACGGCCGCGGCGGGGAGAGCCTGCTCATCGCCGCCCCCGCCCGCGCCCCGAGCCCCCCGGAGCGCACCCACGGCTTCCTCGTCCAGCTCTACTCCCTGCTCTCCGCCCGCTCCTGGGGCATGGGCGACCTCGGCGACCTGGCCGAGCTTGCGGCCTGGTCCGGCCGGGCGCTGGGCACCGGCTTCCTCCAGGTCAACCCCCTGCACGCGGGCGTCCCCGCCCCCGCCGGCGGAGCCGGTGACCCCTCCCCGTACCGCCCCTCGTCGCGCCGCTTCCCCGACCCCGTCCATCTGCGCGTCGAGTCCATTCCCGAGTACGCGCGGCTGGCCGGCCGGGACCGCGACCGCGTCGACGACGTGGCCGAGCGGGCCGCACGGCTGCGCGAATCGGTGCTGGCCAAGGGGGCGCTGATCGACCGGGACGCCGTCTGGGCGCTGAAGCGCGAGGCCCTGGAGGTGATCGGCCGCGTCCCGCTGGGGCCCGGCCGGCACGCCGCCTACTGCGCCTTCCTCGCCCGGCGGGGCCGCGCGCTGGAGGACCACGCCCTGTGGTGCGCCCTCGCCGAGGTCCACGGGCCGAACTGGCGCTCCTGGCCCGCCGGTCTCGGGGACCCCCGGTCGTCCGCCTCCGCCCGCGCCCGCCACGAGCTGGTGGAGCGGACCGACTTCCACTCCCGGGCCGTCTGGTACACCGACTGCCAGCTCGCGGAGGCGGACCGGGCGGCCCGCGAGGCGGGCATGGGCATCGGCATCGTCCACGACCTCGCGGTCGGCGTGCACCCCGAGGGCGCCGACACCTGGGCCCAGGGCGAGCTGTTCGCCTCCGGCATCTCCATCGGCGCGCCCCCGGACGCCTTCAACGCCCACGGCCAGGACTGGGGTCTGCCGCCCTGGCGCCCCGACTCCCTCGCCGCCTCCGGGTACGCGCCGTTCCGGGAGCTGCTGCGCGGGCTCCTCCGCCACGCGGGCGCGCTCCGGATCGACCATGTGATGGGCCTCTTCCGGCTCTGGTGGGTTCCCGGGGGCCGCCCGCCCACCGACGGCACCTATGTCCGCTACGACGCCGAGGCGATGCTCGCCGTCCTCGTCCTGGAGGCCCACCGGGCGGGCGCCGTCGTGATGGGGGAGGACCTCGGCACCGTCGAGCCGGGGGTACGGGAGGACCTGGCCCGGCGCGGAGTGCTCGGCACCTCCGTCCTCTGGTTCGAGCGCGACTGGGCGGGCTCGGGCGAGCCGCTGCCGCCCGACGCCTGGCGCGAGGGGTGTGTGGCCACCGCGACCACCCACGACCTGCCGTCGACCGCCTCCCGGCTGACGGTGGACCATGTGGAGCTGCGGGACCGGCTGGGGCTGCTGACCCGGCCCGCGCGGCGCGAGCGCATCCGGGAGCGGATCGAGGTCCAGGAGTGGCTGCGGCTCTTCCGGAGCCTCGGGCTGCTCCCGGAGGACGAGGTGGGCGAGGAGGCGTACATCCGGGCGGTCCACCGCTTTCTGCTGGCGACCCCGGCGCGGATGGTCGGCGTCTGGCTGCCGGACACGGTGGGGGACCTCCGCCCCCAGAACCTCCCCGGCACCTGGGACCAGTATCCGAACTGGCGGCTGCCGCTGGCGGACGCGGACGCCCGTCCGCTCACCCTGGAGCAGCTCGCCGCCTCCCCCCGGCTGCACGCGCTGATGAAGGTGTTCGCCTGAGGCGGGGTCCCGCCCGTACGGCACCCCCGGGCGCGCGGCTCGATCCGCCGTTCGCTACGTTGGCACCGTGGACAAGAAGAACGCTTTGCGCGCCGGCACCGTCACGGCCGGATCGACGCTCATGATGCTGCTCCTGTCGTCGCCGGCGCTCGCCCTGACGCGTGACGACGGGGATGACCCGGGCCAGGGGCTGAGTGTGATGGAGACGCTGGGGCTGTTTGTTGTCGCGCCGCTGGTGATCTTTCTGGTGATCGCGGGTCTGGTGATGGTTCTCGACAAGTCGAGGAAGCAGGAGCAGGCCTGACCGTACGGCTCCACCGCCGTACCCGCGCCCCGGCCCCCACCGGCCCCGGGACGCTTCCTCACGCCCACCGAGCCCCGAGCGGCCCCGGCCCCGCCGGTGTGGGGTGCGCCCATCCGGCTCCGCCCGTGTGAGTGGGCTCGGCCCGTCGAGGTGAGGTGGGCCCGCCCGGCCTCCGCCCGTGATGTGTGAATGGGCTCGGCCCCGCCGGTGTTCGGGGTGCACCCGCCGCCCCGCCGGCGGCTGGGCGGCACCACCCCAGCCCTTCTGGCGGTTGGCGCCGCACTGCCCTCAGGCCCGCCGGCGTTTGGGCCGCGCCGCTCTCATGCCCCGCAGGCGTGTGTGAGCCGCCACCCCAGTCCCGCGGCGTGTGAGGCGCTCCCTCCGCCCACTCCGGCGCTTGAGCCGCACCCTCCGCCTCTCCGGCGGTTGAGCCGCACCCTCCGCCTCTCCGGTTTGGGCCGCACCACCCCACCCCCTCCGGGCGGGCCGAGGCACGAAATCCAGCCCCTCCGGCGTTTGAGGAGCGGGGGTTCGGGGGCCGGCCCCCGACCGTGGCCCGCACCGTGCGGGCACCTGTGGCACAGGGTCCGTCCTCAAGTCCGGGCCGACGGAGGGCTCAAGGGGTGGGCGGGGTGGTCAGGTGGTCGTAGGTGCCGGTCAGCTCCAGCAGGCGGCGCAACCCCGGGCCGATGTCGTCCAGATGAAACGCCACCCCCTCCCCGCAGGCCGACCGATGGATCTGCAGCAGCGCCGACAACCCCATCGAATCCACCACCTCCAGCTCGCGGCAGTTCAGCCGCAGCTCCTCGACATCCCGGCGCTCGTCGAGCGCCGTCCGCACCCTCCGGAGAAGCTCACCGAAGGTGTCGTAGTCCAGGTCGCCACTGAGGGCCAGGCTCACGGTGCGCGGGCCGTGCGGGCCGGCGGGGGAGGGGGTCGCGTCGGGAGAGGTCGTCACGAGGTTCGTCCAGCGTCTCGGGGTCAGGGGCGGGAGGCGAGCGCCGAGCGCCCGGTGTCGATGATGCCGCGGGCGCGCGGGAAGTCGCGCAGTTGCTCCGCCAGCAGGTCCAGAGCGGGTACGAGGGACCGCGCGGGCACCCCTCGGGCGGTGAGGACATCGGCGGTCCAGGTCAGAAACCCCGCGAAGATCTCCGGGGCGTCGATGTACAGGGCCGCGGTGAGGAAGTCGACGACATGGGCGAGGTCCTCCGCCGTCCGCTCCCGCTGCTCGTCGCCGTACTCCCGCATCGCCGGGAAGCGTTCCTCCAGCCGCTGGAAGGTGTCGCGCACCAGGCGCGCGGAGGAGTGGGCGACCATGGCGTACTCCTGGTCGGCCAGGTGCGGCAGATCGTCCACCGACTGGTGGGCCGGCGCCGGCTGGGGCAGGGGCCCGGCGGCGAGCCGGTCGGCCGCGGCGCGTGCGTGGGGGGCCCACGCCTCCGCGCCCAGCAGCCGCGCGTACCGTCCGTCGCTGCCGAAGGCGAGCCCACCCACCATCACCGGGGTCCCGGCGGCCTGGCACGCGGTGATCGCGGTGTGGGCCAGCGGCAGCCGGGGGGAGAGGGAGCTGGACAGACAGACCGCGTCCGGTGCGGTGCGGTGGATATGGCTGATCAGATGCGCGGTGGGCACCTGCGCGCCCAGATAGTCCACCCGCCAGCCCCGCAGCCGCAGGGTCTCCGCCACCAGGCGCGCGGGCAGCGCGTGCCACTCCTGGTCCACGCAGGCGACCGTGACCCTGCCCCGGCTGGTCGCGGGGCGGTGGACGGGCAGGGTGGCGATGACGCGGTCGTTGATGGCGGTGGCCGCGTGTTCACCGGCCACGCTCATACGGTTGGCGGCCCACTCGGCCCCGACCCGGTGCTGGACGGCGGCGACCACGTCCAGCAGCACCGCCTCGGGCTCCAGCCCCGCCCGCAGGGCGTCGTCGGCGACATCGAGGGCCGCCAGTTCGTCCCCCGCCCGGACGGCGGCCCAGAGCCGCTCGACCCACCGGTCGTCCCGCTCGTCGCCGTCGGGCGCGGCGGGGCGAACGGGGGCGGCCGGGCTGTCGGGGCCGTCCCGGAGGTCGGTGGTGCGCGTGGTCATGCCGTATACCTGCCCCGTGTTCTCCCGTTCACGGCACTGAGATGGGCACCGCGGGGGGCGGTGATCGCCATGACGGCGATGTCGTCGTGGCGCCCGCCGCCGATCCACTGGGACGCGACCATCTGGATGCGCTCCACGACGGCCTCGGCCGGCATGTTGGCGCACTCGGCCGCGGCGCGCCGGAGGCGCTGGTCGCCGAACATGGTGTCGCCCAGCGGACCGCCCACGGCCTCGGTGACACCGTCGGTGAAGAGCAGACACGTCTCACCCGGCGCGAGCCGGACTTCGGCCGTGCGGGAGGTGACGACCGGCAGCACGCCGATCAGGGTCCCGCGCGTGTCGACCTCCTCCACGGTCCCGTCGCGCCGCACGATCAGCGGCGGGGGGTGCCCGGCCGAGGTCAGCCGCAGCGCCACATGGCTCTCCTCGCGGCGGACGGAGGCCATCACCAGGGTCGCGAAGCGGGTGTGGTGGCTGGTGAGCATGGCGTTGTTCAGCAGCCGCAGCATCGTGGCGTGGTCCCCGGCCATCGGCAGCAGGGCGTGCAGGGTGTTGCGGATCTTGCCGGTGAGCACCGCCGCTTCCAGCCCCTTGCCGGCCACGTCCCCGAGGACGGCGAGGGTCTCGGGGAAGTCCTCGCTGGGCGAGTGGACATCGTAGAAGTCGCCGCCGACCCGCTCGGTGTCCGTGCTGGGCCGGTACCCGCCCGCGAACTCCACCCCCTCGACCTGCCGCAGCGTCGGCGGCAGCAGCTCGCGCATGAGGGTGTCGGAGATCGTGTTCTGCTCCGCGTACAGGCGCGCGGCCGACATCGCCGCGCCGGCCCGGGCGGCGAACAGCCCGGCCAGGGTCTCCTCGGCCTCGGTGAAGGCGGCGTGCTTCGCCCGGCGCAGCAGGATCAGCGCGCCCGCCGGTACGCCGTGACCGGGCAGCGGTGTGATCGCCAGCGAGCCCACCTCGCCGAAGCCCTCGGGAACCAGCCAGTCCGGTGCCGTGGCGGGGTCGATCCACCGGGAGGGCACCGGCGGGAACCCCCGCAGCGCCTCCGCCAGTCCGGGCACGGTGTCCGGCTCCTCGCCGACCGAGCCGCGGGTGAACTCGCCCCGGTGGTCGCAGCCGACCACCGGCAGCCTTCTGGCGGCGGTGGGCGCGATGACCAGGGCGGCGTCGGCCAGATGCTCGGTGGCCAGCCGCGCCGTGACCTCCATGCACCGGTCCAGGTTCAGCGAGGCCAGCAGGGCGCTGGAGGCCTCGGTGAGGAAGTGGGTGCGCCCGCGCTCCGCCGCCAGCTCGTCCACGGCGGTCCGGTAGGCGGTCTCCTCGACCAGCCACCACACGGTGCCGCCGTCCGGGAGGACGGAGGGACGCGCCGCGAACGACCGGTCCCCCACCGCGCCGCCCACGGGGGCCGGGTGAGGGGCTTCGCCGGCGGTCACGAGCCAGGCGGGGCCGGTCAGGGCCCGCCCGGCGCGGGCGTCGGGGAGCAGTTCGCGGGCCGCGTCGTTCAGTTCCACGACCGTTCCGTCCGCGCCGGTGACCACCACGGGACAGGGGGCGTCGGCAGCGCTCAAGGTGCTGGTGGCACCGGTGGTGTGGGAGCCGACGGGGGAGGACATCATGTGAACGGGGCCCCTACGCGTGGTCCCTCACCTCACTCAGCGAAGACGACAGATGTTCAAGAACAGTCCCGCACTGTGGTGGCACTGTGCAACCACCGGACCGGTCACGGGCCCCTGTCGGCGACCGGCTGAGCGGTTCCCTGGGCACAGACTCATGACGATTGCCCGCAAGCCGGGCACCGGGGCCGTGCGAAGTTTCACACCGTGTCCACAGGCGGCCGGGGTGCCGGGCCCGGTGCGGGCGGCGCGGGGACGGCCGGGGTCAGACCGGGTGCGCGCCCATCAGTCGGCGGAGCAGATCGGCGAGCTGCTCCGCCTGCTCCGCGCTGAGCGCCGCGTCGAACACCTGGTGCTGAAGCGCCAGCCCGGCGGTCACCGCCTGCTCGATCACCTCCAGGCCCCGCTCCGTGAGCGTGACCCTCAGGCCCCGCCGGTCGTCCGGGTCGGGGCTGCGGGTGAGCAGGCCCGCCCTCTCCAGCTTGTCGAGACGGCCGGTCATCCCGCCGGTGGTCAGCATCAGCGCGGCCGACAGCTCTCTCGGCGAGAGCGTGTAGGGCTCCCCGGACCGCCGCAGCGCCGAGAGCACGTCGAACTCGCCGCGGCTGACGCCGTACCGCCGGTACTCCCTCTCCTGGAGATCCCCCATGGCGCGGGCGATGCGGTAGATGCGTCCGTACGCGGCCATCGGGCCGGTGTCGAGATCCGGCCGCACCGCCGCCCACTGGTCGACGATCGCGTCCACGGCGTCCCGGGCCGGGGCCCGCGTTCCGGGCCCCGGGGCGGTTGAGGAGTTCATGGGGCGATTATCGGACGCCTTCCACTTGGCTGCAAGTAAGCGGCATGCGGTTAAGCATCTTGACGGTAAGTAGCTTAGAGGTAAGCTATCTCACCATGAACCGAGCAGCCGTCATCGCCCTCACCGCCCTCGCCCCGATCTCCTGGGGCTCCACCTATGTGGTCACCACGGAGTTCCTGCCACCCGACCGACCGCTGTTCACCGGGCTGATGCGAGCCCTCCCCGCCGGTCTGCTGATCCTCGCGCTCACCCGGGTGCCGCCGCGCGGGGCCTGGTGGTGGCGGGCGGCCGTGCTGGGCGCGCTCAATATCGGGGCGTTCTTCCCGCTGCTCTTCCTCGCCGCCTACCGGCTGCCCGGCGGGGTCGCGGCCGTCGTCGGCTCGGTCGGGCCGCTCTTCGTGGTGGGCCTCGCCGCGCTGCTGCTGGGCGAGCGCCCCACCACCCGTACCCTGCTCACCGCGATCACCGCGGCCCTCGGGGTGAGTCTGGTGGTGCTGCGCGCCGGAGCCGCCTTCGACCTCATCGGTGTCCTGGCCGGGCTCGCGTCGTCCGTGTCGATGTCCGCCGGAGTGGTGCTGACCAAGCGCTGGGGCCGGCCCGAGGGCGTCGGCCCGCTGGTGATGACGGGCTGGCAGCTCACCGCGGGCGGGCTGCTGATAGCCCCGGTCGCGTTTCTGGCCGAGGGCGCGCCGCCCGCGCTCACCGGCACCAACGCCGCGGGCTATCTCTATCTCGCGCTCGCCAACACCGCCGTCGCCTACTGGCTCTGGTTCCGGGGCATCGAGCGGCTCACCGCCACCTCCGTCACCCTGCTGGGCCCGCTGTCGCCGATCACGGCCGCGGCCATCGGCTGGGCGGCGCTGGGCGAGGCGCTCACTCCCGTACAGCTCCTGGGCATGGTGGTGGCCTTCGCCGCGACCCTGGCCGGACAGCTCGGGCCCCGTCGTGAACGGGCCGTGCCCGCCGTGCCCTCGGGGCCCGAGCCGCTGCCGGACCCGGTCCCCGGCCACCGGGGCCCGGGGCCGAGGGTCTGAGGGCCAGGCCCTAGGAGGCGGCGTCGGCGGTCACCGCGAGGTTCTGGAGGTAGCGCATCAGCGTCATCAGCACATCCCTGCTGGAGCCCCGGAGCCGGGCGTCGCAGTCGACGATCGGCACCGAGGCCGGCAGGTCGAGAGCCGTGCGGATCTCCTCGATCGGATACATCGGGGCTTCCGGGAAGGTGTTGATCGCGACGACGAACGGCACCCGGCGCTCCTCCAGCCGCCCGATGACATCGAAGCTGACCTCCAGCCGCCGGGTGTCCACCAGGACCACCGCGCCCAGCGCGCCCTCGAACAGCCCCCGCCACAGGAACCAGAACCGCTGCTGTCCCGGGGTGCCGAAGAGATAGAGCACCAGCTCGTCGTTGATGCTGATCCGGCCGAAGTCCATGGCGACGGTGGTGGAGGTCTTGTTGCGCTCCACACCGTGGGTGTCGTCGACACCCACCCCGGCCTGGGTCATCGTCTCCTCGGTGGTGAGCGGCTTGATCTCGCTCACCGAGCCGACAAGGGTCGTCTTGCCCACTCCGAAACCGCCCACGATGACCACCTTGACGGCGGCGGTGGCCGTCTCCGGCAGCACGTCCTCGCTGCGCGGGCCCACGGCCTGCTCAGAGCTTCTGAAGTCCATCGATCACTGCCTCAATCAAAGCGCGGTCGGGGAGTAGCGCGGGCTGGACCGGAGCGCGGGCCATCACCTGGCTGTCCAGCAGCAGATCGCTGAGCAGGACGGTGACCACACTCACCGGAAGACTCAAGTACGCGGAGATCTCGGCCACCGAGAGCGGCGACTGGCACAGCCGGATGATCGCGGCGTGTTCCGGCTGCATACCGTGCCGGGGGCCCGACTTGGCCACGATCAGGGTGACCAGGTCGAGCGTGGCCGGCACGGACGCCCCGCTGCGTCCGCCCGTAATGACATACAGCCGCTCGGGACTGCTCTCCTCCCAGTCCCCGGCATGGCTCACGCGGACTGCCTGTCCTGACGCGGCGGGCTGGACAGGTGCTCTCCGATCCGCAGTACGAGGTCGCGCATCCGCTGTCCCATCAGTCCGGCATCGACACCCTCGTCGGCGAGCACGGCCAGGAACGCGCCCGAGCCCGCCGCCATCAGGTAGAAGAAGCCACCGCTCATCTCGATGACGACGAGATGCATCCGGCCGTCGCTGCCCGGAAGCTCGGAGGCGACGGCACCCGCCAGGGACTGGAGGCCGGCGCAGGCAGCGGCCAGCCGGTCGGCGGTGTCGTTGTCCGCGCCGTACTGCGCCATCCGCAGCCCGTCCGCCGACAGCACGACCACATGTCTGGTCTGCGGTACGCCTTCTGCCAGGTCCTTGAGCATCCAGTCCATGTTGGTCTGGTTGGACTGCTGCTGAATCATGGCTGCGTACTCCCCTTGTTCGTCTGGGTTGCCTCACCGGCCAGGCCGTTCTGGAACGCCGTGAGCCACATACCGGGCTGTACCGCGGGGGCGGCGTCCGGCTGGGGCGTCGCGGCGGCAGCGGGCGCCGCGGTGGCGGGGGCCTTGCGGCGCCGCTGCGGCAGCCCGGTCGCCGTCCGTTCGGTGATCACCGGAAGTTCTTCGTCCGGCATGAGGTCCGTGATGGCGGGGCCGGTGGTCTGCCTGACCGGCTGCGCATCGGGCATCGGCACACCGCTGGGCCGGGGGCCGGACGCGGCGCCGATGCCGTGTGCCAGTCCGGTCGCCGACGCGACGGTGGTGATCAGTTCCTTGGGTACGACGAGGACCGCGCGCACTCCGCCGTACGCGGACGAACGCAGCGAGACCTGGAATCCGTACGCCTGGGCGAGCCGGCCGACCACGGCCAGGCCGAGGCGGGGCGTCTCGCCCAGGTCGTTCACATCGATGCCCTGCTGGGCCTGGCGCAGCATGCGCTCGGCCCGCAGCCGGGCCTCCTCGCTCATGCTCACACCGCCGTCCTCGATCTCCACGGCGATGCCCGAGTTCACATCGACGGCGGTGAGATGGACCTTGGTCTGCGGCGGCGAGTAGCGGGTGGCGTTGTCGAGCAGTTCGGCGAGCGCGTGGATCAGCGGTTCGACGGCGGTGCCGACGACGGCGACCTCGGAGACCGAGTGCAGCTCGACGCGCTGGTAGTCGATGATCCGGGACATCGCGCCGCGCATCACGCTGTAGAGGGGTACGGCCCTGCTCCACTGGCGGCCCGGCCGCGCGCCGCCGAGCACGGCGATGGAGTCGGCGAGCCGGCCGATCAGCGCGGTGCCGTGGTCGATCCGGAGCAGATCGCCGAAGACCTCGGGGTTCTTGCCGTGCCGGTCCTCCATCTCCCGCAGCTGCTGGGCCTGCTGGTGGACGATGGCCTGCACCCGGCGGGCGATGTTCACAAAGGCGCGCTGGGCGGACTCGCGGAGGTCCTCCTCCCTGGCCACGGCGTCCAGCACGGAGCTGAGCACGGCCTGGTGCTCGCTGGAGGTGTGCAGCGAGTCGAGGATGTCCTCGGGGAACTCGCCCTTGCGCAGCCGCTCCACCACCTGGGGCAGCAGTTCGCGGACGAGCCGGGTGGTCTCGGCCTGCTCACGGGCGAGTGTGGCCTCGCGCTCGGCGAGCCGGGCGCTGAGCAGGGTCGCGCGACGGCCCCGGCGCACGGTCTCCGCGCAGGAGATGGCGATGGCGGTGACGGCGATGATGTCGACCCAGATCACGGCGGCCCGCGCGGAGCCGGAGACCGTGGCGGCCGCTCCGGCCGCGGCTACGGCGGTGACGACGACGGGCACGAGCCACACAAGGGAAGCCGCGGGCCGCGGAGTTTCGGTCGACGTGTCCTGTCGGACCATCAGCACCCTCAAACCATCGGAACGGGAATGATCATATGACGACAGTCGGGGAGCATATCTGTGTCCTGCAACGGCAGATGACGTCAGGTCATGAATTTGGCCAGATGTTGACGCTTGAGAACGGTGAAGGCGCCCAGGTCCTGGGACCTGGGCGCCTCAACGATGATTTTCAGCCAAGTTAGAAGCGGAGTCAGCGGGTTGGCGTCCCGCCGCCGCCCCGGCCCCTCAGGAGGCGGAGGCCGCGTCCGCCGCCTGCGCCCTCAGCGCCCGCTCCACACCCGAGCGCGACTCGGAGACCAGCCGGCGCAGCGCCGCCGTCGGCTCGGCCGACTCCAGCCAGGCGTCCGTGGCGTCCAGCGTCGCCCGCGAGACCTGGAACGAGGGGTAGAGCCCCACCACGATCTGCTGGGCCATCTCCGTGCTGCGCGACTCCCACACACCCTTGACCACCGCGAAGTACTTCTCGGTGTACGGGGCGAGCAGCTCGCGCTGGTCGCTCTGCACGAAGCCGCCGATGACGGCCTCCTGCTTGGCGTTGGGCAGGCTGTCGCCCTCCACGGCGAGCGCCCACGCCTCCGCCTTCGCCTCCGCGGACGGCCGGGCCGCGCGGGCGGTGGCCGCGTGCTGCTCGCCCGCCGCCGTGCGGTCCCGCTCGTACTCCGCCGCGATGCCGTCCTCGTCCAGCACCCCGGTCGCCGCCAGCCGCTCCACGAACGCCCAGCGCAGCTCGGTGTCGACGGCCAGGCCCTCGATCGAGTCCGCGCCGTCCAGCAGCGCCTGGAGCAGATCGAGCTGCTGCGGGGTGCGGGCGGTGGCCGCGAAGGCCCGCGCCCAGGCGAGCTGGTGGTCGCTGCCCGGCTCGGCGGCCCGCAGATGCGCCAGCGTCGCCTCCGTCCACTGGTTCAGGCCCGTCTCGCGCCACTCCGGCGCGGCGTACAGCTCGATCGCCGTCTTCACCTGGCGGTGCAGCGACTGCACGACACCGATGTCCGACTCCTTGCCGATGCCCGAGAGCACCAGCGACAGATAGTCCCGGGTGGCCAGCTCGCCGTCGCGGGTCATGTCCCACGCCGCCGACCAGCAGAGCGCGCGCGGCAGCGACGCGGTGAAGTCGCCCAGGTGCTCGGTGACCGCCTTCAGCGACTCCTCGTCCAGCCGGACCTTGGCGTACGAGAGATCGTCGTCGTTCAGCAGGACGATCAGCGGGCGCCGGGTGTTCGCGGGGAACGGCACATCGGTCAGCTCGCCGTCGACATCCAGCTCGATCCGGTCTGTCCGCACCAGCTTCCCGCTCGCCGGGTCGAGGTCGTAGCAGCCGACCGCGATCCGGTGCGGGCGCAGCGTCGGCTCGCCCTGGGCGCCCACGGGCAGCGCCGGGGCCTCCTGGCGGACCCGGAAGGAGGTGACGAAGCCCTCCGCCGAGACCTCGATCTCCGGGCGGAGCACATTGATACCGGCCGTCTGGAGCCACTTCTGCGACCAGGTCTTCAGATCGCGTCCCGAGGTCTCCTCAAGAGCGCCCAGCAGATCCGTCAGAACGGTGTTTCCGAAGGCGTGGGCCTTGAAATAGGACTGCACACCGCGGAAGAACTCGTCCTCGCCGACATAGGCCACGAGCTGCTTCAGCACGGAGGCACCCTTGGCATAGGTGATTCCGTCGAAGTTCACCAGGACATCGTCGATGTCCCGGATCTCCGCCATGATCGGGTGCGTGGAGGGGAGCTGGTCCTGGCGGTACGCCCAGGTCTTCATGGAATTCGCGAACGTGGTCCACGAATGGGGCCAGCGCGAACCCGGGGCGGCGGCCTGGCAGGCGATGGAGGTGTAGGTGGCGAACGATTCGTTCAGCCACAGATCGTTCCACCACTCCATGGTGACGAGGTCGCCGAACCACATGTGCGCCAGCTCGTGCAGGATGGTCTCGGCCCGCACCTCGTACGCCGCGTCCGTCACCTTCGACCGGAAGACGTACTGGTCACGGATGGTGACGGCGCCCGCGTTCTCCATCGCGCCCGCGTTGAACTCCGGCACGAAGAGCTGGTCGTACTTGGCGAACGGGTAGTCGTAGTCGAACTTCTCCTGGAACCAGTCGAAGCCCTGGCGGGTGACCTCGAAGATGGCGTCCGCGTCGAGATACTCGGCGAGGGAGGGGCGGCAGTAGATGCCGAGCGGTACGGACTGGCCGTCCTTCTCGTACGCGCTGTGCACCGAGTGGTAGGGGCCGGCGATCAGGGCCGTGATGTAGGTGGAGATCCGGGGGGTCGGCTCGAAACGCCAGACACCGTCCGCGGGGGCCGGGGAGGGGGTCGGTGAATTGGAGATGACCGTCCAGCCCTCGGGGGCCCGCACCGTGAACCGGAAGGTGGCCTTGAGGTCGGGCTGCTCGAAATTCGCGAATACCCGGCGGGCGTCCGGGACCTCGAACTGCGTATAGAGATACGCCTGCTCGTCGACCGGGTCGACAAAGCGGTGCAGGCCCTCGCCGGTGTTGGTGTACGAGCAGTCGGCGACGACCTTCAGCTCGTTCGGGCCCTCGTGGAGATGGGGCAGCGCGATGCGCGAGTCGCGGAAGACGGCGGCGACGTCGAGGGACTTGCCGTTGAGGACGACCTCGTGGACGGCGGGGGCGACGAGGTCGATGAAGGTTTCGGCGTTCGCCTCGGCGGAGTCGAAGCGCACGGTGGTCACCGAGCGGTAGATGCCGCCGTCCTGGGCGCCGCTGAGGTCGAGGTCGACCTCGTACGCGTGGGTGGTGAGAAGGCGTGCGCGCTGCTGCGCCTCTTCGCGGGTCAGGTTCGTGCCAGGCACCCGGTCATCTCCTTTTTCGTGACGTTTGGCGTCATCCTTCCATGGGTGGGTGGGAAGCCCGAGCCCCGCATGCTGCGGGTCTTCCGCGACGCGTGGACCGTCGCCCCGGCCCCCGCGCGCCCCCGGGCTCCGCCCTGCCCCGCCGCCGCGTGAGGCACCCTTCACCCCTCCGGCCGTGCCGGGGGTCAGGCCCCCGGCCCCGCCGGCGGGCCGATCCACGAACTCCAGCCCCTCCGGCCGTGCCGGGGCACAAGCTCCCAGCCTTGCCGACGTGCCGGGGCACAGGCTCCCAGCCTTGCCCGGGGCACAGGCCCCCGGCCCCGCCGGCGATTGAGGAGCACCACCCCAGCCCCGCCGGCGTTTGAGGCGCGGGGGTTCGGGGGCTGGCCCCCGACTGTGGCCCGCGGGGTGCGGGTTTCCTGTGGCACAGGGTCCGTCCTCAAGCGCCGGACGGGCTGGGTTTGTGCGGGTTTCCTGTGGCGCGGGGTCCGTCCTCAAGCGCCGGACGGGCTGGGTTTGTGCGGGTTTCCTGTGGCACAGGGTCCGTCCTCAAGCGCCGGACGGGCTGAGATCGCTCGGGTTTCCCGTGGTGCGGGGGCCGTCCTCAAGCGCCGGATGGGCTGGGGTTGCTCGGGGTGCCCGTGGCCCGTGGCCCGTGGCCCGTGGCCCGGGGTCCGGGGTCCGGGGTCCGGGCCACGGTGGTCGCAGGGGTCAGGGGGTGAGTTCGGCTGCGACCAGTTCCGCGATCTGGATCGCGTTGAGCGCCGCACCCTTGCGGAGGTTGTCGTTCGAGAGGAAGAGCGCGAGACCGTGCTCAACGGTCTCGTCGACCCGGACGCGCCCCACATAGGACGCGTCCTTCCCCGCCGCCTGCAACGGCGTCGGAATCTCCGAGAGCTCCACCCCCGGAGCCCCGGCCAGCAGCTCATACGCCCGCTCCACCCCCAGCGGACGCTCGAAGCGCGCATTCACCTGGATCGAGTGCCCCGAGAACACCGGCACCCGCACACACGTCCCGGACACCTTCAGCTCCGGCAGCTCCAGGATCTTCCGGGACTCGTTGCGGAGCTTCTGCTCCTCGTCCGTCTCGAAGGACCCGTCGTCCACCAGGTTCCCCGCGAGCGGCAGCACATTGAAGGCGATCGTCCGCTGGTACACCCCCGGCTCGGGGAACTCCACGGCCTCCCCGTCGTGGGTCAGCTCCGTCGCGCGCTCCACCACACCCTTCACCTGGCCGTCCAGCTCCGCCACCCCGGCGAGCCCCGACCCGGAGACCGCCTGGTAGGTGGTGGCGACCAGCGCGGTCAGCCCCGCCTCCCGCGCCAGCGGCTTCAGCACGGGCATCGCGGCCATGGTGGTGCAGTTCGGGTTGGCGATGATCCCCTTGGGGCGGTCCTTGACCGCGTGCGGGTTGACCTCGGAGACCACCAGCGGCACCTCGGGGTCCAGCCGCCACGCGGAGGAGTTGTCGATCACGACGGCACCCTGCCCCGCGACCTTCTCCGCCAGCGCCCGCGAGGTCGCCCCGCCCGCCGAGAAGAGCACGATGTCCAGGCCGGTGTAGTCGGCGGCGGCGGCGTCCTCGACGGTGATCGGGGTGCCCTCCCAGTCGATCGTGGACCCGGCCGAGCGCGCCGAGGCGAACAGCCGCAGCTCGTCCACGGGGAACTTCCGCTCGGCGAGGATGCTGCGCATGACTGTGCCGACCTGACCGGTCGCTCCGACGATTCCGACCCTCACCGATGTCTCCTCTGTGCGTGTCCGCGTGATTTTACGGGGCTGAGTGCTGCCGCTCCCCATGATGCGTATGTCCTGGCCCGACTTGTCCAGTCCATTGTCCGAAGGGCGGACGCTGTGACGTAGGACATGCGATCCGGCCGGGGCGAACGGTTTCGCCCACCCCCGCGTCGTAGGGGAAACGCGACGTGGGGAGGCACCTTGCCGATCAGAGGACCCGGCCGAGCGCCGGGGGACGGGGGAGCGGACGATCCGCTCGACCCCGCGCAGATCTCCCGGGTGCGGGCCGTGCTCGCGCTCGGCGGCGTACCGCGCTCCGACCTCGCCGACGGTGTCCAGCAGATCCGGCTGCGGCTGCTGGAGCGCCGGGCCGACGGCCGGGAGCCCCCTCGGGACGTGGGCGCCTGGGCCGCCGTGGTCGCCTCGCACCTCGCCGCCGACTGGCACCGCACCCGCACCAGACACCGCAGGACCGGCGCCCGGCTCGCCCAGCTGAGGGTGTGGAGCCCGCAGGCCCCGGACGGCCCGGAGGCCCGGCTGCTGGCGCTCACCGTCGCCGACGGTCTCGACGCCCTGCCCCCGCTCCAGCGCCAGGTGCTGGTGCTGCGGTTCTACGCGGATCTCACCGTCCCCCGGATCGCCCGGGAGCTGGGGGTGCCCGAGGGCACGGTCAAGAGCCGGCTGCACGCGGCGGCGAAATCGATGCGGGCCCGGCTCCATGTGGACGAGGTGGTGTGACATGCCGACGACCGGTGATGACGGATACGGCGACGACGACCGGGCGCTGATGGCGGTCCTCCTCGGGGAGCCCGCGCCGGAGGGCCCCGGGGCCGGGGCGGCGTACCGCCGTGCCGCCCGCGACATGGACACCCTGGCCGGGCAGCTCCGTGTGCTGGGCCACGAGCTGTCCTGGGACCCGGGCCACCACCCCGTGCCCCCGCCGGAGCCCCCGGCCCGGCGGCGCGGGCGGGCGGTCCTGGCACTGGTGGCCTCGGTGGCGGTGCTCGCCGGGCTCGCGGCGGCCTGGCTCTCCCCCGGGCCCGGCGCGGCCGGGCCCGAGGCGGAGTCCAAGCCCGTGGTCTGCTCCCGGCTGATCGCGGAGGGCACCGTGGCCCGGACCGAGCCGGACGGCGACCGCCTCCGGGTCGTCCTGGCCGTGGACCGCTATCTCGTCCCCGGGCACGGACCCCGGGAGAGGGCCTTCACCGTGGAGCGCGCCGAGGCCGCCCGGTACGCGGACGGGAGCCGGCTGCTCGTCCACCTCTTCCGGGTGCGGGGCGGGCGGGAGGAGGAGGTCGCCGTCTACCGGGGAGCGGAGATCGACCGGGTCGAGGAGCTGCTGCCGGTCCCCGCCGGACCGGGGGACGGCGACGGCCGCTGCGGCACCCCGGAGTGAGACAGCCGCGGCACCCCGGAGTGAGACAGCGGAAAGGGGGCGCCCGGCCCGCGGACGCCCCCTTCACCTCACCGCTGTTACGGCGTGACTTTCTCGATCACGACGCTGCCCGCGCCCGCGGCGGTGCCGCGCGCGTTGACCAGCCGGGCCTCGCCGAAGAACTGGCGCCCCTCGGGAGCCGCACCGGCCACCACGACCTCCGCGCGCGCCTGCGCGGAGGCTCCGTGCGCCAGCTCGACACTGCTCGCCGGGTCCACCTTCAGCTGACCGAGCGACGGCGCGAAGAACACATCGCGGTAGCCGTACTCCGTCGTCCCGGACGGGACCGAGTAGCCGTCGACCACGATGGTGTACGTGCCGGCCGCCGGCTTCGTGAGGCTGACAGCCTCCTCGGAGTCGCCGTCCGCGGCCTGCCCGACCAGGGTGGTGCCCCGGTAGACGGCCAGGTCCAGGTCCGCCTGGGCGTCCGAGACCCCGCCGATCGCGACATCGAGCCGCTCGACGCCCTCGCCGAGGGTGACGGTCGTCTCCCGCGACTCACCATTCGCGATCACCGGACGGGCGACCTTCGCCGAGCCCAGCGAACCGCCCTCCAGCTTGCCCTTCACCGCGGCACCGCGGTTGGTGACCGTCCACTCGACCGGGGCCGGCGTGCCGACCTTCGCCTCGGCGAGCTTCTGCGGCTCCGGGGCGAAGTCCGCGCCCAGCACCGTGACGTCCAGCTGGTAGGGGTTGTCCAGCAGCGGCGAGGTGCGCCGCGACTCGACCTCGATCTCCCAGACACCCGGCTGCGGGTTGGCGTACGACCGCAGGTCCGGACGGCAGGTGTTCGAGGGGCTGTTGTAGTTCGGGTAGCAGTAGATCGTGGCGCTGTCCTCCATCTGCACCCCGTACGGGTGGATGGAGATGAACCGCGTCTGGCTGCCCTGCGCGAGTCCGCCGAGCGCGACCTCCAGGGTCTTCGCCCCGGCGGGCACGGTCACGAAGTACGACCTGTGGCTGTTGCGCTGCACCGACGAGGAGTCCGAGAGGGTGTGTCCGGCCCTGGCCAGCTCGTCGGAGACCACCACGGTCGACAGGATCTGCTTGTCGACGCCCTCGGTGCGCGGGTCGTCCGCCTCCAGGATGGCGCTGTGCACGCCGTCCGTCTTCGGCCGCGCCTGCACGGTGACGGTGACCGGCTGGTTCAGCGGCAGCCGCACCCGGTCGCCGCCGAGCAGACGGAACGTGTTGCCGGTGTTGTACTTCCACTCCAGGTTGTGCCAGCGGGCGCCCTCGGGGCCGCTGGTCCTGGTGACGGTGATGTCGTACGTCTTCGCCTGGCCGGCCTTCAGCCCGCCCTCGCGGTCGTAGAGACCGGTGCCGAAGCCCGGGGTCTTCAGCGCGAAGTCGATCGAGGTGTCGACCGGGGCCTTGACGGTGTACTCGTGGGCGGTGGCGCCGTTCCGCACCGACTCCCACGCGTCCACCACGTCGATCATGCCGGCGCCCTGCTCGTGCGCCTTCACGCCGGGGATCTTGTTGGCGGTGCTGGTGACCGCGGTGCGCAGCTTCGCCGGGGTCAGCTCGATCCCGCGCTGCTTGGCGGCCGACAGCAGCAGCGCGCTCGCGCCCGCCACCTGCGGCGAGGACATCGAGGTGCCCTGGAGCATCGAGTAGCCGGGCGGCAGCGCGTACCCGGCCTCGGCGACCGGACCGCCGGCCTGCCAGGTCTGGGTGGTCTGGATCGCCGCGCCGGGGCCGGTGATGGTCGGCGTGAAGCCGCCGTCCTCACGGGGGCCGCGGGAGGAGAACGGCATCATCGCGTTCTTCTTGGTGACCTCGGAGCCGTAGTTGGCGGCCCAGGTCTCCTTGGTGATCGAGGCGCCGACGGAGATCGCCTTGTCGGCCACGCCGGGGTCGCCGATGGTGTTGACGCCCGGACCGTCGTTGCCGGCCGAGATGACCAGCTGGACGCCGTAGAGGTCGATCAGCCGGTTGTACATCAGGGCACGGGTGTTGTTGCCGTCGTTGAGCGCCGGCAGACCGCCGATGGAGATGTTGACGATGTCGACACCGCGGTCGATGACCAGATCGGCCAGACCCTCGGTCATCGCGATGTTGGTGCAGCCGCCGGTCCAGGAGCAGGCGCGCGAGGAGACCAGCTTGGCGCCGGGCGCCGCGCCGTTCATCTTGCCGCCGAAGAGGCCGTTGGCGGCGGTGATGCCGCCGACGTGCGAGCCGTGCGAGCCCTCGATGACACCGATGCCCACGAAGTCGGCCGTCGCGCCCGCCGGGTTGTACACGACGTCCTCGCGGACCTCGATCACGAACGGGATGCGCTCGGCCACCGGGGTGGCCGGGTTGTCCTTGCCGAAGTACCCGATCTGGAAGCCGTTGCGGTACGGCTTCATCACCGTGTCGTTGGTGAAGTCGGCGTCGTCGTTCAGGTCGACCCGGACCGTGCGGGTCTCCGTGTCGTAGAGCAGCGCCCAGCGGTCGGTGGTGTCGCCGTCGCGGTTGAGGTCACCGGCCATGTCGCCGCCGAGGGTGGCGTTCTCGGAGAAGACGCTGAACCGGTACGAGCCCGCGGGGGCCGTGTACGCGCGCCCCGCCTCGGTGAACGCCGGTCCCGTGACGCCCTTGTCCATCCGGCGCCAGGTGCCGTCCCGGTCCTGGACCGGGTCGGTCGCCGTCACCCAGTCGACGATCTTGCGCTCGCCGGTGGTGGTCTTCTGGAGCGCCGGGTGCGAGACGTCGACACCGGAGTCCAGGATGCCGATGGTCACCCCGCGGCCGTCGTACTTGGGGTTCTCCTTGACGAACTGGACCGCGCCCGTCTCGAAGGAGGGGTTGTACGGGTTGACCGCCGGGGTGTTCTTGTCCGGGGCCGGGTAGGAGCGGGCCTGCTTGCCCGCCGCGCGGCCCGGCTTCGCGGAGCCGGCGCCGGGCGCCGGGTCCTCCAGCTTCACCTCGTGCTTGAGGTCGATGCCCTGGACGCTGGAGAGCTTGGCGGCGGCCTTCAGCGTCCCCTCCGCCTTCGCGGTGGGGATCGTGGCCCGCACATAGCCGATTCTGTCGATGGTCTTGCCGACCATCGTGCCCTCGACGGCTCTGAGCTGCCGGACCACCGTCTCGGTGGCGCCGGGGGCGGTGGCGACCATGACGGTGACGGTCTTCTCGCCGGTGGCCTGGGCCTCGGCGAGCAGTTCCTCATCGGCCGAGCCGAGCTTCTCGGAGGCCGGCGCCGCCTTGACGGGCGGGCTCACCGAGGGGTCGTCGGCCGGGGTGGCGGCGAACACCGGTACGGTGCCCGCGGCCACCAGTGCGGTCACCATCGAGGCCGCGGCCGCGATGCGGGCCGCGCGTCTGCGCCCTGGCACGGAGCGCCCGGATATGGAGCTCTGGGAATCGGGGGTCATCAGCATCCCTGGTTGTGAAAGAGACGTTTCGCTGTGATGAGACGTCAGTCCGGATTTCGGTGCCGGATGACCGCTCAGCCTCTCCTACGGGAGCGGGTTTTGTGGAGAGCTGACGGAGGCCTGATGTGGTCATGGCATAAATCCGCCACCGTGGAGGACGTGCCAACGGGAGCAAACCCTCAGCAATCCCCCGCCGGACGCGGCCCGGTGGCCGGATCAGCGCGGCAGCACCACCACATACGCCGCGGGCTCCCGCTCGGACGCCGTCATCAGCGCCGTCCGCACCACCATCGCCTGCTGCTCGGCCGACTCCCGCAGCCCCTGCGGCGTCAGATGGACGACGGTGATCCCCAGCCGCTCCAGATGCTCCCGCTTGCGGACGCACTCCGACCAGGCCGCGTCCCGGTCGCGGCGCGGGGTACGGGTGTTCAGCTCGACCGCCACCGCGTGGTCCGGCCAGTAGGCGTCCACCGCGCCCAGCAGCGGACCCCCCGGAATCCGCAGATCCACATTCCACAGCGGGTCCGGCAGCCCCTCGCCGTCCACCATCGCGTACAGCCGCTCCTCGGCCAGCGCCCGCCCCTCCGCGAGCAGCGAGTCCACGGCCTCCACCACATGGGGACGGTCCAGCAGCCGGGAGCGGTTCAGCTCCGCGACCACCGCGCCGGGCTCGCAGTGCCCGCGCCGCACGGCCTCGGCGAGCAGCGGCCGTACCGCGCCCGTGTCACCGAGCCGGGCGACCGCGTCCGCGAGGGCCCGGGCGACGGGCGCGACCGGCAGCCCGGTGATCTCCTGCGCCTCCGGCATCTCCTGCGCCCGCACGATCCGGGCGTAGCCGGCGGACCGCAGCCGCCGGGACCGGGGCACCAGGACATCGATGTGCTCCAGATCGAGCAGCGGAGGCGCCGAGTCGAACTGGTGCAGCGCGAGCGCGGCGAGCCCGGTGATCACGGCCTCGCCGCACGGGGGAGCGGTGCCGCCCTGCGACGCGGCCGGCCGCACCGCGTACAGCAGCGCGCCGTGCAGCCGCTCCTCGCTGGTGGCGGTGGAGCGGTGCGGCAGATACACCCCCGGAAGCAGCGCCTGCCAGGGGCCCTTGGGCCGGGCGCGGGCGGCGGCCTGGGCGGGCGAGATGCCCTCGGAGCGGAGCTGGACGGCGGTCAGCACACGGGGGAGGGTCAGCGGCGGCGCGGTGCGGGTGTCGTGTCTCATGCACGGGGCATGCCCACGGCTCACCGTGCGGCTAACCTCCGTGACGGACCCGTCGGCCGGCCGTGACGGCTCCGCCCCGAACTCCCCAGGCCCACGGGCCGGTCGGGGTGTTCAAACGCTTTCCCGGGCGTACCTCCGCCCGGGTGGACGGCTCCCGTCAAACCTCCCGGGGCGCAACGATCGGGCCCCGCCCCGCCCGGTGCGGGACCGCACCGGGCGGGGGCCGGTTCAGGCAGCGGAACCGGCGTCGCGGACCTGGCCGCGCAGGGCGCGGGCGAGGTCGTCGCGGGCCTCCAGGACCAGCCGCCGCAGCGCCGGAGCGGCCAGGGGGCGCTCCGCCAGCCAGGCGTCGGCCGCCGTGAGCGCGGGCTCGCCCTGGAGCGAGGGGAAGAGCCCCGACACCACGTCCATGCCGATCTGGATGGACCGCTCGGACCAGACCCGCTCGATCGCCGCGAAGTACCGCTCGGTGTACGGGGCCAGCAGCTCCCGCTGCCCCGTCTGGACGAAGCCCGCGATGGTGGCGCCGGCCAGCGCGTTGGAGAGCGCGTCGGACTCCACCACCCGCGCCCACGCCCGTTCCTTGACCTCCGCGCTCGGGCGCGCGGCGAGCGCGCGCAGCTGGTGGCGCCGGCCCGACGCGGTGTCGTCGCGGGCCAGTTCGTCCGCGATCACCTTCTCGTCGGCGGCCCCGTGCGAGGCCAGCGGCTCCAGGAAGGCCCAGCGCAGCTCCTGGTCCACCTCCAGACCGTCGATCTTCGCGGTGCCCCGGAGCAGTCCGTCGAGCAGCTGGAGGTCGGCCTCCGACGCGGCGACGGAGGCGAAGAACCGCGCCCAGGTCAGCTGGTGCTGACCGGCGGGATCGGCCAGCCGCAGCTCCCGCAGCGCGCCCTCGGCGAGCAGCCGCCCGCCCTCCGCGCGCCATCCGGGCGCCGCGTAGTGCGCCAGCGCGGTGGCCGCCCAGGCGTGCAGCATCTGGAGTACGCCGATGTCGGACTCCCGCCCGGCGAACCGGAGCACCAGACCGATGAAGTCCCGGGCGGGCATCAGCGCGTCCCGGGTCATGTTCCACAGCGCCGACCAGCACAGCGCCCGCGCCAGCGGGTCGGTGAGCGTGCCCAGGGAGGACCGCAGGGTCTCCAGCGACACCTCGTCGAAGCGGATCTTGCAGTAGGTCAGGTCGTCGTCGTTGACCAGCACCAGCGCCGGGCGCTCGGCCCCGGCCAGCTCCTCCACCACGGTCCGCGCCCCGGTGACGTCCAGCTCGGCGCGCGCGTACCGCACCAGCTCCGTGCCCTCGTGCCGGTAGAGCCCGACGGCCACCCGGTGGGGGCGGAGCCGCTCGCCGTCCTGGACGACCGCCAGCTCGGTGATCCGGCCGGCGGCGTCATGGGTGATCTCGGGGGTGAGCGCGTTGACGCCCGCCGTCTGGAGCCAGGACCGCGACCAGGCGGCCATGTCCCGCCCGGAGGTCTCCTCCAGCACCGAGAGCAGATCGCCGAGCCGGGTGTTGCCGTACGCGTGCCGCTGGAAGTAGCGCCGCGCGCCCTCCAGGAACGCCTCCTCGCCCGCGTAGGCGACGAGCTGCTTCAGCACACTGGCGCCCTTGGCGTAGGTGATGCCGTCGAAGTTCAGCTTGGCGTCCTCCAGATCACGGATGTCGGCCGTGACCGGGTGGGTGGAGGGCAGCTGGTCGGCGCGGTACGCCCAGGCCTTGCGGCTGTTGGCGAAGGTGACCCAGCCGTTGGTGAAGCGGGTCGCGCCGACCATCGCGTACGAGCCCATGAAGTCGGCGAAGGACTCCTTCAGCCACAGGTCGTCCCACCACACCATGGTGACGAGGTCGCCGAACCACATGTGCGCCATCTCGTGCAGGATGACATTGGCCCGGCGCTCGTAGGAGGCCCGGGTGACATTGCCCCGGAAGACGAACTCCTCGCGGAAGGTCACACACCCCGGGTTCTCCATGGCGCCGATGTTGTACTCGGGGACGAACGCCTGGTCGTACTTGCCGAAGGGGTACGGGTAGCCGAACCGCTCGTGGAAGAAGTCCAGGCCCTGCTTGGTGACGAGGAAGATGTCGTCCGCGTCGAAGTGCCGGGCGAGCCCCTTGCGGCACATCGCGCCGAGCGGGATCTCCAGCTCGGTCCCGTCGTCGAGGCTCCGCCGGTAGACATCCGTCTCATAGTGGTACGGACCGGCCACGACAGCCGTGATGTACGTGGAGATCGGCCGGGTCACGGCGAACCGCCAGACCCCGTCCGCCGCCCGCTCGCCCGCGCCGTTGCTCCAGACGGTCCACTCCTCCGGAGCGGTCACCTCGAACCGGAAGGGCGCCTTCAGATCGGGCTGCTCGAAGTTGGCGAAGACCCGGCGGGCGTCGGCCGGCTCGTACTGCGTGTAGAGGTAGACCTCGCCGTCCTCCGGGTCGACGAAACGGTGCAGCCCCTCACCCGTCCGGCTGTAGGCGCACTGCGCGTCCACGACCAGGACGTTCTCCTCGGCGAGCGAGTCCAGCGCGATACGCGAACCGTCGAAGACCTCGTCCGGGTCCAGCCGCTCGCCGTTCAGGGTCACCGCCGTCACGGCGGGGGCGAGCAGATCGGCGAAGGACGAGGCGCCCGGCCGCGCACAGCGGAACCGGATCGTCGTCACCGAGCGGAAGGTCCGGACCCCGGGGTGCGTCGCGCCCTCCTCCTTCCCGGGGCCGTCCCCGACCGCGGAACGCACATCGAGGGCCACCTCGTACCCGTCGACGGACAGCAGCTCCGCCCGCTGACGGGCCTCGTCACGGGACAGATTCTCACCGGGCAAGGGAGCACTCCTTCATGTCTCGTACATGTGTAGGTCGAACGCGGTCCGGCACGGCCTGGTGGTCGATGACCGTCATGGGCAGTGACAAACGCCCCGATACTCCCATGAGCTTCCTCCGAGGGGTATCCGGGGAATCGACCGGCCCCCCGCCGCGTTGTCACGCTGAGACGTGGGCCACACACCCTGACGCGGATTCCCTGAGGAGAGAGATGTCGGAGAACGGCAAGACCCCGGTGGACTTCTGGTTCGACCCCCTGTGCCCCTGGGCGTGGATGACCTCCCGCTGGGTCCTGGAGGTCGAGAAGGTCCGTGACATCGAGGTCCGCTGGCATGTGATGAGCCTCGCCGTGCTCAACGAGGACAAGCTCGACGAGCTGCCCGAGAAGTACCGCGAGGGGCTCAAGGACGCGTGGGGCCCGGTCCGGGTCGCCATCGCCGCGGAGCAGGAGCACGGCGGCGAGGTCCTGGGCCCGCTCTACACCGCCCTCGGCACCCGCTTCCACAACCAGGAGGAGGGCCCGACCCGCGAGGCGGTCGCCGGCGCGCTGGCCGATGCCGGCCTGCCCGCCGACCTGATCGAGCACATGGAGAAGGACACCTACGACACCCGGCTGCGCGCCTCCCACCAGGAGGGCATCGACAAGGTCGGCCAGGAGGTCGGCACGCCCGTCATCGCCGTCCCGGGCGCGGACGGCGAGCAGATCGCCTTCTTCGGCCCGGTCGTGACCCCCGCCCCCCAGGGCGAGGCGGCGGCCCGCCTCTGGGACGGCACCCTGCTGGTGGCCTCCGTCCCCGGTTTCTACGAGATCAAGCGCACCCGGACGAAGGGCCCGGACTTCTCCAACCTCTGACCCCGGCCCCCGCCGGCAATTCCGTACGGCATTCTGTTCCGGCACGGAGAAGGGCCCCCGCGAGTCACGTCCTCGCGGGGGCCCCTCTTTTTCATCCGCCCGCACGTGAAGGCTGAGAAGACGATCACGAGCAGGACGACTGTGCGCCGTTCAGAACCTCACACGGTTCAGGGCGTGATGAGCGGAGTGCGCTCCTTGGCCTCGGCGTAGCGCTTGGCCACGTCCTGCCAGTTCACGACCTGCCACATGGCGTCGATGAAGTCGACCTTCTGGTTCTTGTACTGGAGGTAGAACGCGTGCTCCCAGGCGTCGAAGACCAGGATCGGCACCGAGCCCTGGCCGACATTGCCCTGGTGGTCGTAGACCTGCTCGACGATCAGGCGCCGGCTGACCGGCTCGTACGCGAGCACGCCCCACCCCGAGCCCTGCGTGGTCGCGGAGGCCTTGGTGAGCTGCGCCTTGAACTTGGCGAAGGAACCGAACGACTCGGCGATGGCGTCCGCCAGCTCGCCCGTGCCGTCCTTGTCCAGCGGCTCGCCGCCGCCGTCACCGGTCATGTTGTGCCAGTAGATGCTGTGGAGGATATGGCCGGAGAGGTGGAACGCGAGGTTCTTCTCCAGCCCGTTGATCGAACCCCACTGCTCCTTGTCGCGGGCCTCCGCGAGCTGCTCCAGCGTGTCGTTCGCCCCCTTGACATAGGCGGCGTGGTGCTTGTCGTGGTGCAGCTCGATGATCTGCGGATTGATGACCGGTTCGAGCTCGGCGTAGTCATACGGCAGATCAGGAAGTGTGTAGATGGCCATTGTTGTCCGGTCCCTCCGACTGCTTATTGCACATCTTATGCAAGTGCACGTTAGCAGCAGAAGACCGCGCGGAGTGATCAGGCATTGGTCCTAGGACCGGCGCGCCGCTCCCTCGGCAATTCGGTGTACGAGCCCCTAGTCACGGGCCCGTCGCGGGCGGGTTCCCCCGCGCTCTCGCCCGCGCCGCCGCCAGCCGTTCCCGGTGGTCGCGGTAGACCCCGCAGTAGAAGGCGGCCCGCTCCGGATCGGGCTCCACCACCGCCGTCGGAGCCGTCCAGGCGGCGGTGTCCAGCGCCACCCCGAACCGCTCGGCCGCCGCGAGCACCGCGCCGCGCGCCCCCACCTCGCCCTCCACGATCCGCAGCGGTCTGCCCAGCACATCCGCGAACAGCCGCATCCACGCGGGCGACCGGGTGCCGCCGCCGCAGATCGCCAGGGAGCCCGTCAGACCGGCCGCCTCCAGACAGTGCCGGGCCGCGAAGCCGATGCCCTCGCAGGTGGCCCGGATCAGATCGGCCGGGGTCGACTCCAGCGACACCCCGGTCAGCTCGGCGCGCAGCCGGGGCTCCACGAACGGCGCCCGCTCACCGGACGAGGCGAAGTAGGGCAGCACCCGCACACCGTGCGCGCCCGGCGGGGTGGCCGCGAGGATGCCGTCCACCTCCTCGTGCGCCACCACCGTCGTCCGCAGCACCCAGTCCAGCGCCGCCGTGCCCACCATCGCGGGCATCGCCCGCAGCCAGTGCCCCGCCCGGTCCGTGGAGATGTGCAGCCCGGCCGGCTCACCCTCCAGATCGAGCGCGTCGACCGCGACCAGCGAGGCCAGACAGGTGCCGACGATCAGCAGCCCGTCGCCCGGCGCGGTGACCCCGGCGCCCAGCGCCGAGGCCGGGAGGTCGTACGGGCCGTTCGCGATCCGCGCCCCGCCCGCGAGGGCCGTCCGCCCGACCGCGATCGGGTCGCTGACCGGGGGCAGCAGCCCGCGCCGGTGGCCGATGCCCAGCTCCCGCAGCACCTCGTCCGCGTACGAGCGCGCCCGCGGGTCCAGAAACGGCATCGACGCGTCCGACACATCCGTCGCCGCCGGGCCGCCCGTCAGCCTCTGGAAGACCATGTCCTTGCAGTAGACGGCCGCCGACGCCGCGTCCAGGACGGCGGGCTCGTGCCGCTCCAGCCAGGCCAGCACCGGCCCCGGGCAGCCCGGGAACATCGCGCTCCCGGTGCGCCGGAACACCGACTCCACCACGCCCGACTCCTGCCAGGCGTCGACGAGTCCGCTCGCCCGCCCGTCCATCCAGGAGATCGCCGCCCGCACGGGACGGCCCTCGCCGTCCACCAGCCAGACACCGTCCCCCTGCCCGGTGAGACCGATCAGCTCGACGGGGCCCGGGACGGCCGCCGCCAGCGCCGTGAGCACCTCCGTCACCGCGCCGAACACCTGGTCCATGTCCTGCTCGGCCCGGCCCTCGCGCAGTGACAGCGAGACCTGGCGGGTCTCGACGCCCAGCGGGCGGCCCCGTTCGTCGAAGGCCGCCGCCTTCACCGCCGAGGTCCCCGCGTCGATCCCGATGTACACCGCCACCGTCAGCTCTCCTCCTCACACGCGGCGCGATCGCCCGCGACGCACCGTCGTACCGGGCCGGGGCGGCCCGCCCCACCGGGCTCACCCCAGGGCGTGGGCCGGCGGCTCGCCCCGGACATAGCGGGCCACCTCGGCCGCCGTGATCTCCGCCGCCTTGCGCGCCACGGCCCGGCTCGCCCCCGCCACATGCGGGGTCAGCACCACATTCGGCGTCGACAGCAGCCGGGAGCCCGCCCGCAGCGGCTCGTCCTCATAGGTGTCCAGCGCCGCCGCCGCCACCTGCCCGCTGTCCAGCGCGTCGCAGAGCGCCTCCGTGTCCAGCAGCCCGCCGCGCGCCGCGTTCACCACCACCGCGCCCGGCGGCAGCAGCGCCAGCTCCCGCGCCCCGATCAGCCCCCGGGTCTCGGGCGTCAGCCGCGCGTGCAGGGTCAGCACCCGGGAGCGCGCCAGCAGCGCGTCCAGCGACCGGGCCCGCATCCCGTGCACATCGCCGCGCACATACGGGTCGAACACCTCCACCTCCGCCCCGAAGGCGCTCAGCACCCGCGCGACCCGGCTGCCCACCGCGCCGTAGCCCACCAGGCCCACGGGGGTGTCCTCCAGTTCGAGGCCGCTGTGCTCATAGGTGTAGAACGAGCCGTCCCACTCGCCCTCCACGGCGAGCGAGTGGTGCGCCCCCGGGATGCGGCGCAGCGCGCTCAGCATCAGACCGATGGTGAACTCCGCCGTCGACGCCGCGTTGCGGCCCGGCGCGAAACACACCCGGACGCCCCGGGCGCGCGCCGCCTCCGCGTTGACATTGACCGGACCGCCCCGGCACACCGCGATCATCCGCAGCGACGGCGCGGCGCTCAGCACCCGCTCGGTGAAGGGGGCCATCTGGGTGACACAGACCTCGACACCGTCCAGCGCCTTGATCAGCTCGTCCTCGGAGTCGCTCGCCTCCGCCACCTCGGCGACCGGCCCGAACGGCTCCAGCGGCCAGGGGAGGGTCAGCTCGGCCAGCTCGTACGGTGTGCCGGACAGGGTGCGGCGCAGGGCCTCCGCGATCAGGTCGTTCCGTACGAAGTGATCGCCGGCAGCCAGAACTCTCATGCGGTTCCTCCGTGATCGTCGACATCGGCGCCCCGGCCGGAACGCCGTCGCTCCTCGGCCACCGCGCGGAACCGGCGGGGGACCTCGTGCTCATCGGACGGGCGCACCCGGGGCACCGGGGAAGAAGGAGTGCAGCGGATCGTAGCCGCCGGCGGGTGCCGGCACCGGGATGCCGCGCTCGGCCGCCGCGCTCCCGCGCCGGGCGCGTACCGAAGCGGCGGAGACCTGCCGCCGGCCCGCGGGTCCTCGCATGGGAGATGAGCTTGAGACAGAGTCGGGGGACCGTCAATCCTCCGCGCACGTGTTTCCCCCGGCGGGGGGTGAGAATGCGTCAGAGGAAGCGGGCACCAGCGGCGGGAGGAACCCGTATGTGGATGGGGATCGATCTGGGCACCCAGAGCGTCCGTGCCGTCATCGCCTCGGACACCGGCGAGATCGTCGGCAGCGGCTCGGCACCGCTGACCGGCCTCCGCGACGGGGTACGCCATGAGCAGCGGCCCGCCGACTGGTGGACCGCCGTCCGCGACGCGTCCCGCGGGGCCCTGCGCCACGGCCACCGGCCCCGCGCCCTGGCGATCTGCTCCACCTCCGGGACCGTGCTGCTCACCGACGAGCGCGGCGCGCCGCTGACCCCCGCCGTGATGTACGACGACGGGCGCGCCCCGGGCCGGGGACCCGGCCGGGCCCGGCTGCTCCTCGACGCCCACGGCCCCGGGCGGATCACCCATCAGGCCGATCTGATCGCCGGCCGGCTCGCGGGCCGCCCGCTGCCCACCGACTCCAGCCACGCCCTCAAGACGGGGTACGACCCCGCGACGGGGCGCTTCACGGAGCCGGAGGTGCCGGGGCTGCCGGAGGTCGTCCGCCCGGGGACCCGGATCGGCGAGGTCGCGAGGGCCGCCGAGGCGGAGACGGGGATTCCGGCGGGGACGGCGATCGTGGCCGGAATGACCGACGGGTGCGCCGCGCAGATCGCCTCCGGGGCGCTCGCCGTCGGCTCCTGGAACTCGGTGCTCGGCACCACGCTGGTCCTCAAGGGGGTCACCGCGAGCCCGCTGCGCGACCCCTCCGGAGTGGTCTACAGCCATCTCTCCCCCGACGGGAACTGGCTGCCCGGCGGGGCCTCCAACGTCGGCGGCGGCGCCCTGCGCGCCGCCTTCCCGGACGCCGACCCGGCGGCGCTCGACGCCCTCGCCCGCGCCCATGAGCCGGCCGGCCCGGTCGCCTATCCGCTCGGCGCGCCCGGGGAGCGCTTTCCCTTCGTCGCGCCCGACGCGACCGGGTTCCTCCTCGGGACGCCGGCGTCGGACGCCGACCACTGGGCGGCCCTGCTCCAGGGCGTCGCGCTCGTCGAACGGCTCTGTCTGGACTACCTCGATCTGCTGGGGGCGCCCGTGGACGGGCCGCTCACCTTCACCGGAGGGGCGGTGCGCAGCGCGTACTGGACCCGGCTGCGGGCGGAGGTCCTGGGGCGGGCGGTCCGGGTCCCGGTCACCAGCGAGCCCGCGCTCGGGATGGCGGTCCTCGCGGCGCACGGCGCGGGCGCGGCGCCCACGCTCAGGGCGGCGGCCGAGCGGATGGTGCGGGTGCGGGAGACGGTGGAACCCGCGCGCACGGGGCGGTTCACCGGTGCGTATCTGACACTGGTCGACGAACTGGAACGGCGCGGCTGGCTGCCGGCGGAGGCGGCCGCGCACGCGCGCGTCCGCACGGAGACACCGAGAGAGCGGGAACGATGAGCGCGAGCGCGACACTGCTGCTGGCCCGGCACGGGCAGACGGTCTGGCACGCGGAGAACCGCTATGCCGGGGTGAGCGATGTGGCGCTCACCGACGAGGGGTACCGGCAGGCGCGGGAGCTGGGGGAGTGGGCGGCGCGGCACCCGGTGGACGCGATCTGGACCTCCACCGTGCCGCGCGCGATCGAGACGGCGGAACCCGCGTGCCGGGCGCTGGGGCTGACCCCGCACCGGGAGCGGGAGTTGCGCGAGTGCGACTTCGGGGTGGTGGAGGGGCGGACGCTGGCGGAGTTCGCCCGGGAGGCGCCGGGGGCGGCGGCGGCGTTCGAGGAGGACCCGGTGGGGAATCCGTTCCCGGGGGCGGAGGACCCCGTGTCGGCGGCGGCGCGGGGGGTGGGGGCGCTGCGGCGGATCGCCGAGGGGTGTTCGGGGGGGCGGGTGCTGGTGGTGGCTCACAACACGCTGATCCGGCTGGTGCTGTGTGAGTTGCTGGGGATTCCCCTGCGGGACTACCGGAGGGTCTTCCCGCGCCTCGGGAACACGGCGCTCACGGAGCTCCGCCTCACCCCCACCACCTCGTCCCTCCTCACCCTCAACCACCCCACCACCCTCTGACCTGCCCCCCGCACCCCGTGGGCCCGGGCCCCCGCGCCTCAATCGCCGGCGAGGCTGGATTTCCTGCCTCGTCCCGTCCGGAAGGGCTGGGGCGGTGCGCCTCAATCGCCGGCGAGGCTGAGTAAACCCAGCCCGTCCGGCGTTTGAGGACGGACCCTGTGCCACAGGTCGCCGCATCCCGCGGGCCCGGGTCGGGGGCCGGTCCACGAACCCCCGCGCCTCAATCGCCGGCGAGGCTGAGTAAACCCAGCCCGTCCGGCGTTTGAGGACGGACCCTGTGCCACAGGACCCCGTACGGTGCGGGCCCGGGGCGCCGGCTTCAGGCAGGGGTCAGGTGCGGCGGGTCGACAGGCGCTGCCTGATCACTCCCACCACCACCAACCCCACCGTCAGCACCCCCGTGTAGTACAACTGCGTCCGCGTCTCCCCCTCCCGCGCCATCAGCACGAACACCCCCACCATCGCCACCAGCGCCGCCCACGTCAGCCCCGGGTACAGCCACATCCGCACCACCAGGCGCGACGGGTCCTCCCGTTCCGTGCGGCGGCGCAGGATCAGCTGGGAGACGCCGACGAAGAACCACACCACCAGGATGATCGCGCCGATCATGTTCAGCAGCCACATGAAGACATCGTCCGGGCGCCAGTAGCTCAGCAGCACGCACAGGAAGCCGAACCCCGACGACACCACCACCGCCGTCATCGGCACCCCCTTGTGCAGACGGCCGAGCGCCCTCGGGCCCTGGCCGCGTCCCACCAGGGAGCACGACATCCGCGACGCCGCGTAGATGTTCGCGTTCATCGCGGAGAGCAGCGCGATCAGGATGACCACGTTCATGATCTCCCCGGCCGCCGGGATGCCCAGATGGTCGAGGGTGGCGACATACGGCCCCTGCTCCACCACCTTCGGGTCGTCCCACGGCACCAGCGTCACCACCACCGCCATCGACCCGACGTAGAAGATCGCGATCCGCCACATCGCCGTGCGCACCGCCTTGGCGACCCCGCGCACCGGGTGCTCCGACTCCGCCGCCGCGATGGTCACCGTCTCCAGGCCGCCGTAGGCGAAGACCGACGCCAGCAGGCCGAACACCAGCCCCTCGGTCCCGTTGGGCAGGAAACCGCCCTCCCCGGTGAGGTTCGCGGTCCCGGGAGCCTCACCCCCGCCGGGCAGCAGCCCGGTGATCGCGAGGACCCCGATCCCGAGGAAGAGCACGATCGCGCCGACCTTCAGCGCCGCGAACCAGAACTCGAACTCGCCGAAGTTCTTCACCGCCGCGAGGTTCGCCGCGCAGAACGCCACGGTGAAGAGCGCGACCCACGCCCACTCGGGCGTCCCCGGCAGCCAGCCGACCATGATCTTCGCCGCGCCGATCCCCTCCAGACCGACGACCACACAGAGCAGGAACCAGTAGATCCAGCCGGAGGCGAACCCGGCCCAGGGCCCTATCGCCCGTTCCGCGTGGACGGAGAAGGTGCCGGACGCCGGGTTCGCCGCCGACATCTCCCCGAGCATCCGCATCACCAGCATCACGAGCAGCCCGGAGAGCGCGTACGCGATGATGATCGACGGCCCGGCCTGGGCGATGCCCGCGCCGGAGCCGACGAAGAGCCCCGCGCCGATGACCCCGCCGAGGGCGATCATCGACAGATGGCGCTGCTTCAGACCGTGGGCGAGCCCCTGGGACGCGGGGTCGCCGCCGGAGGGGGAGCCGGGCTGCGGCGTCGGGGCCGGCGTCTGGGACGCCGAAGTCTTGGACATGGGGGTGGCCCTGTTCCGGTAGCTGACGGAGAGCGGAGCTCAAAGTGAGCATGCGCGCCGATCGGAGGGCAACCAAGGTCCATCAAACGATCACAGACCTCACACGAAGTACACAATTGCGCACAGAGTGCAGGCAGCTTACGCATATTCACCAGCTTTGGCAGAACCCTACAGCGCCTCCCGTACCCGCCCCCACCGCACACCCGCCCCCACCTCCGTGACGAGCGTCACCTCCCCGGGCGCATGAACCCCATGCTTTGTTTGATCCCCATGAACCCCGCACACCGTGCTTTGTCGGCGCCTGACGGTGATCCGGCGAAACCCGGTGGGCTACGGTCACTCTGACCCTCCCCCTCCCCTCGCCTCCGCGGAGTCCCGATGAGCACTGCCACTGCCACCACCCGTCCGGGCGCGGTCCTCGCGGACCTGCTCCCCGCCTCCCGCACCCGGGACATCGCCCTGGTCGTCGGAGGCGCGGCCCTCACCGGCATAGCCGCCCAGATCGCCCTCCCGATCCCCGGCTCCCCGGTCCCGGTCTCCGGCCAGACCTTCGCCGCCCTCCTCGTGGGCACCACCCTCGGCGCGCGGCGCGGCTTCCTCTCCCTCGGGCTGTACGCGGTGGCGGGCATGGCGGGCATGCCCTGGTTCGCGGAGGGCCAGTCCGGCTGGTCGATGCCGTCCTTCGGCTACATCCTCGGCATGCTGCTCGCCACCACCGTCGTCGGCGCGCTCGCCCGGCGCGGCGCCGACCGCTCCGTCCCGCGCATGGCGGGCGCCATGGTGGCCGGGTCGGCGATCGTCTACGCGATCGGTGTCCCCTATCTCGCCCTGGCCACCGGGATGACCCTCCCGCAGGCGGTCGCGGCGGGCCTCACCCCGTTCCTGATCGGCGACGCGCTCAAGGCGGCGCTGGCGATGGGCGTCCTGCCGACGGCCTGGAAGCTGCTCGGCAACCGCGACTGACCGTCTCGCCGGCGCACTCCGCCCGGTCCGGTCCACCCCGGGCCGGGCGGAGTGCGTCCGGCGCGGATCACTCCCCGAACGCGTACCCCCGCCGGAACACATTCCCCGGGTCGTACCGCCGCTTGACCCGCGCCAGCCGGGCCCGTGCCTCCCCGGAGCCGTAGATCCCCTCCGGCCGGTCCGCGGCGCCGAAGGCGAAGTTCAGCGAGCGCCCCAGGACCGCCGGGCCGAGCAGTCCGTACACCTCCCCGTGCTGGGCCCGGATCGCCGCCACATCCGTCCCGGGCGACAGCGGGGAGAGCATCCGCACCAGATACCGGGCCTGTCGGTGCGGTACCGCGTTGGCCCGGGGAATCGCCAGCGCCCCGCCCAGATGGCTGATCTGCGTCACCGTCCACACCGGCTGCGCCGGCCCGGTCGCCCTCAGCAGCCGTACGGCGGTCCCCGGGTCCAGGCCGCTCACCATCGCGCTGTCCCCGTAGTACGGATGGGGCTGCTCCGGATCGCTGTGGATCGTCGCGCCCTCGGTGTACGGCAGCTCCCGCAGCGAGTCCCCGAGCGCGGGCCCGATCGCCCGCAGCGGGGCCACCAGCCGCTCGCCCTCCTCCCGCGACCCGGTGAAGGCGACCCGGACGGAAGCCGTGTACCGGCCGCGCAGCTCCGCCGGGACCATGGGCAGATCCGGGTAGGTCAGCACGGCCAGCCCCGACGTCAGCGTGTCCGGCAGCCCCCGGGTCCACTCCAGATAGGCGCGCAGGGCCGGCTCCACCAGCGCGTCGCCGAAGAGGATCGAGCCTCCGTACAGCCGGGTCACCGGCACCAGGCCCGTCTCGATCGCCGTGACGACCCCGAGCTGGGCGCCGCCGCCGAGCAGGGCCCCGTACAGCTCCCCGTCGGCGGCCGTCACCCGGCGCGGCTCGCCGTCGGCCGTGACCACCTCGATGGCCCGCACATGGTCGGCGGCATAGCCGAACTCCCTGGCCAGCAGTCCGATGCCGCCGCCCAGGGTGGAGGAGACGGCCCCGACGCCGGGCGCCGAGCCGCTGAGCGGGGCGAGCCCGTGCGGGGCCGCCGCCTCGACGACCCGGCCCCAGCGGACCCCGGCCCCGACGCGCGCGGTGCGCGTGGACGGATCGATACGGAGTCCGTCCATCCGGCGGGTGGTGATCAGGACTCCGCCCTCGGCCGGCCCCGGCAGCCCGTGGCCGGTGGCCTGGACGCCGACGGGGAGCCCGAGCCCGGCCGCGTACCGCACGGCGCGGCCCACGTCCTCGGGGCCGGTGGCACCGACCACCAGCTCGGGCCGCAGGGCGAAACCGGTCTGGAAGCCGGCCGTCTCCTCGTCGTATCCGGGGTCCCCGGGGCGGAAGGTGTGCGCTGCGATGAAGGTCATGGCGCGGAGACTGCCGTCCCAACCTGACACCTTCCGTCAGGTATCCCCGGAAGCCGTCCGCCCGAGGGATCAGCCGGCCGTCTCCCGGCGCCGCTTCGAGGACCGCTCACGGGCCACCGAGATCCCCACCACCACCGCCGCGACCAGCAGCGAGAGCAGCATCTGCTCCCGTCCGGTGTCGCTGAAGAGCATATAGACGATGATAAAAGTGATCATTCCGATGGTCGCCCAGGTCAGCCCGGGGAAGAGCCACATCCGGACCGTGAGCCGCTCCGGCGACTCCCGCTCGATGATCCTCCGCATCCGCAGCTGCGTGCAGCAGATCACCAGCCAGACGAAGAGGGCCACGGCTCCGGAGGAGTTGATCAGGAACGCGAAGATGGTGTCCGGCCAGCGGTAGTTGAAGAAGACGGCGAGAAAGCCGAAGAGCACCGAGGAGAGGATCGCCGCCCGGGGCACACCCCTGGAGTCGGTCCGGGCGAAGGACTTCGGCGCGTCGCCGCGCTGCCCCAGCGAGAACGCCATCCGGGACGCGGTGTACAGCCCCGAGTTGAGACAGGACAGCACGGCGGTCAGCACGATCACATTCATGATCTGCCCGGCGTGCGGGATGCCGATGGAGTCGAGCGCGGCGATGTAGGAGCCGTCCTCGGTGATCGCCTTGTCGTTCCACGGCAGCAGCGTCAGGACCACGAAGATCGAGCCCAGGTAGAAGACGGCGATCCGCCAGATCACACTGTTGGTCGCCTTGGCCACGGCCCGCCGCGGGTCCGCCGACTCACCCGCCGCGAGGGTGACGATCTCGCTGCCCATGAAGGAGAAGACCACCAGCAGCACCCCGGTGAGCACCGCTCCGTACCCCTTCGGGAAGAAGCCCCCGGAGTCGGTCAGATGGGCGAATCCGGCACCCGGGTTGTCGGAGCCGGGCAGCAGACCGAAGACCGCGAGGAGTCCGATGACGACGAAACCGGCGATCGCCACCACCTTGATCCCGGCGAACCAGAACTCGAACTCCCCGTACGACCCCACCGAGGCCAGATTGGTCGCGGTCAGCACCACCATCACGATCAGCGCCCACGCCCACTGCGGCACCGCCGGAAGCCAGCCCTCCAGGATCACCGCCCCGGCCGTCGCCTCCACGGCCAGCACCACGACCCAGAAGAACCAGTAGAGCCAGCCGATCGAGAACCCGGCCCAGCGTCCCAGCGCGCGGTCGGCGTACTCGGAGAACGAACCGGAGGCCGGGTTGGCGGCGGCCATCTCGCCGAGCATCCGCATCACCAGCACGACGAGCGCGCCGACGAGCGCGTACGAGAGCAGAATGGCGGGCCCGGCCGCCGCTATCCCGGCCCCGGAGCCGACGAAGAGCCCGGCGCCGATCACCCCGCCGATGGCGATCATGGAGAGATGGCGGTTCTTGAGGCCCGGCTTGAGACCGTCGTCGGGCTGGGGCTTTCCGGGGTCGCCGGGCTGCCCGCCCTTCGTGGCCGTGGTGGACTGCGAGGTCATGAGGATTCCTAGAGGGTTGGGAACCATGTGGTCACCGAAGTGCTGACCCCGCTGACGATTACCCGGCTCCTCGCGTGCCACACTCGGAGCATGCGCGTGTACCTCGGTTCCGACCATGCCGGATACGAACTCAAGAACCACCTCGCCGAGTGGCTCAGGGCCCACGGCCACGACCCCGTCGACTGCGGCCCCCACATCTACGACGCCCAGGACGACTACCCGCCCTTCTGCCTCCGCGCGGCGGAGCGCACGGCGGCCGACCCCGGGAGCCTCGGCATCGTGATCGGCGGCTCCGGGAACGGCGAGCAGATCGCGGCGAACAAGGTGAAGGGGGTGCGGGCGGCGCTGGCGTGGAGCGAGCAGACGGCGGCGCTGGGGCGGGAGCACAACAACGCGAACGTGGTGGCGATCGGGGGGCGGATGCACTCGGTTGAGGAGTCCACGAAGTTCGTGGAGATCTTCCTCGGGACGCCGTACTCGGGGGAGGAGCGGCACACCCGCCGCATCGAGATGCTGACGGAGTACGAGACCACCGGGGCCCTCCCGCCCATCCCGGCGCACCACCCCCAGCCCTGACCGTCCCCACCTCGCCGGCCCGCTGACGCGGAAGCCCCGCCGCGCCGGGGGACCTGAGCGAACCCGGCTCCACCGGAGTTGGGGCGGTACCACTCGGCCCTCCGGCGTTTGGGGCGCACTCATCCGGCCCGCCGCTGTTTGGGCGGCACCACCCAGCCTTGCCGGTGTTTGGGCGGTACCACCTCAGCCTTTCCGGGCGGGCGGAGGTGCGAAATTCAGCCTCGCCGGCGTTTGGGCGGCACCACCTCAGCTCTTCTGGGCGGGTCGAGGTGCGAAATTCAGCCTCGCCGGCGTTTGAGGCGCGGGGGTTCGGGGGCTGGCCCCCGACCGTGGCCCGCAGCGTGCGGGCTACCTGTGGCACAGGGTCCGTCCTCAAACTCCCCCGGAGCTGCCTCTGGGAGGTGCCCCCGGGCGGGCTGACCTACACGGGCCCGGGGCGGCGGCGGGCCCGTAGAGACGAAGGCCCCCGCACACCGAGCAGCCCCCGCACAGAGAAGGCCCCCGTGCCCGAAGGACACACCATTCATCGGCTCGCCGCCGACCACCGCGCCCACTTCCTGGCGCGCCCCCTCCGCGTCACCAGCCCGCAGGGCAAGTTCTCCGGCTCCGCCGCCCTGCTCGACCGCCAGGTCATGACCGACGCCGAGGCCCACGGCAAACACCTCTTCCTCGGCTTCGGCCCCCTCGGCTGGATTCACATCCACCTCGGCCTCTTCGGCAAGGTCGGCTTCGGCACCACCCCCGCCCACCCGCCCACCGACACCGTCCGCCTCCGGCTCGCCGACCCCGAGGCGTATGTCGATCTGCGCGGCCCCACCACCTGCGCCCTGATCACCGACGCGGAGAAGTCCGCGGTGCACGACCGGCTGGGCCCCGACCCCCTGCGCGAGGACGGCGACCCGGACGCCGTCTGGCACCGGATCTCCCGTTCCCGTACGACCATCGCGGCCCTGCTGATGGACCAGAAGGTCATCGCGGGCGTCGGCAACGTCTACCGCGCCGAGGTCCTCTTCCGCCACGGCATCGACCCCTACCGCCCCGGCCGCGACCTCACCCGCGCCGAGTGGGACGCCATCTGGGCGGATCTCGCCGGGCTGATGCGCGAGGGCGTGCGGAACAACCGCATCGACACCGTCCGGCCCGAGCACACCCCCGAGGCCATGGGCCGCGAACCCCGGGTGGACGACCACGGCGGCGAGGTCTACGTCTACCGCCGTGCCCGGATGCCCTGCCTCATCTGCGCCACCGAGATCCGCACCGAGGGTCTCGCCGCCCGCAACCTCTTCTGGTGCCCCGGCTGCCAGCGCCGCTGACACCGGAAGACCGACCCTAGAACCCGTGCGCCATCCAGGGCGCGACCTCGCTCCCGAAGGCGAGCGAGGCCGCCGCCAGCGCCCCCGGGGCGATCTCCCGCACCCGCCCCGCCGCGGCGAGTTCCCGCAGGGAGAACCCGCCCAGATAGGCCGTGCCCAGCTCCCGCACGGTCAGCGCCAGCTCCGCCGCGTCCGTGGTGCGTTCGCAGGACGCCCCCTTCGGGTCCCCGCTCAGCCGCCACCGCCCCGAGTTCCACGGGCAGAAGGCGTCCTCCACCTCGATGACCACATCCACCGGCGCCCGGTAGGTCCGCGCCGCGAGGGCGGCCCCCACCTCCACCACCCGCACATGGAGCCCGTCCCAGGGCCGCCGCCCGCAGCGCCGCACATCGGTCACGAGGTGCTGCCAGGCGTCGTCCGCGGGCCGGTTGCCCAGGCTCACCCTCGATGTGAGGTCGGTTCCGAGGAGGAACCGCAGCAGCGCCGCGTACGCCCCCGGCTCCACGGCCTGGAGGTCCTGGACCTCCACCGATCCGTCGGGGCCGGCGTCGTTCCAGGACGGGCGGAGGCGGAAGAGCGCGTATCCGAGGGTCTCCCCGTCCCGCTCGGCGAGGACGCACTGGAGCGGGGAGGCGCCCGCCTGGTCGGCCGGGGTGTCGAGGATCTGGAACCGCTCCCACCCGGGCAGCCGGGCGATCATCCCGGGGCGCCCGGGGACCTGCCGGGCGTAGACCGCCTCGATCTCCGCGAGCCCGTCCTGCGGCCGTGTCCCGCGCAGCCGGACCGTGTCGGTGTCCGCCGGCACCGTGAGCCCCACCCGGGCCGTGTCGATCTCGGCCTTGAGCTGACTGGTCGCCATGCCGTAGCCGAACCGTCCGTAGATCCCGGGCTCCGACGCGGTCAGCGCGGCCAGGGGCTCGCCCCACGCGCGTATGTCGTCGAGCTGGCGGCGCATCATCGCGGTGAGCAGACCGCGCCGGCGGTGCGTCCCGGCCACGCTCACCATCGTCACCCCCGCGACCGGCACCCCCGACCCGCCGGGCACGGTCATCCGGAACCCCACCGACCCGGCTGTGCCCACGCACGCGTCGCCGTCCCAGAGCGCGAGCGAGCGGTCGAGGTCGGTGATCGTGCGCACCAGCTCGCGGCGCTCCGGAGGGGCCGCGACACCTCCGAACGCCAGTTCCAGTGCGGCGTACCACTTGTCCCACTCGGACCCTTGCAACACACGCAGCTCAGTCGTCATGCCCCATCCCTACCAGGGCCGCCGGTGCGGTGGCGATCCCGGCGCGGATGGCCGGTCCCCCGGGACTCAGCGCGCGTAGAGCTGATGTCATATGCCATGACGACGAAGCGCTACATCGACAGAGCGATCCCCTCGCGAGGACGATGTCGCAGGGGTCCCTCTGCACGGATGGGCGATGGATCGATAAGGTCACACGACAATGGCTCATGGCGCAGGAGTGGATTCGTTCCGGGCCCGGTTGCGGAAGGCGGTGCACCGGGTACGCATCGCGCTGCGCAGGTCCGCCGTCGACTACTTCCGGGGTGACGGCTCCGACACCCTCGCCCTCGCGGGTCTGCTGCTGACGGTCCCCGCCCTCACCTGGGGCACCACGGTGATGCCCGAGTGGATCTCACCCGCCGCGCTGGTCCTGCCGATCGTGGCGGGCGCGCTGCTGCTGCGCCCGGCGAGCCTGCTCGGGCTGTACGCGGCCTGCGCGGGCGGCCTGATCGTGGAGACCTTCGCCCTCGGCCCCTATACGGACGGCCCCGCCCGGGTCACCCCCGGCACCGTCCTGGTGGTCGCGGCGGCCGGGTTCTTCGGGCTGCTGATCGCCCAGTTCCGGGCGCGGGTCGGGGTGCCCTGGCGGCGCGGCGGCACCATGCTCTTCGACCTCCGCGAACGCATCCGGGTCCAGAGTGCCCTGCCCCGGCTGCCCAAGGGCTGGCACCGCGAGATGGCGCTGCGGCCGGCCGGCGGGCAGTCGTTCTCGGGTGACTTCGTGGTCGCGGCGAGAACCAACGGCGGGCGGACCCTGGAGATCGTCCTGACCGATGTCTCCGGCAAGGGCATGGACGCGGCCTCCCGCGCACTGCTGCTGTCCGGCGCGTTCGGCGGACTGCTGGGCTCCCTCCCGCCGCACCGCTTTCTGCACGCCGCCAACGGGTATCTGCTCCGCCAGGACTGGGACGAGGGCTTCGCGACCTCGATCCACCTCGTCCTGGACCTGGAGTCCGGCGACTACGAACTCCTCTCGGCGGGCCATCTCCCCGCCCTTCAGCTCAGCGCCGGCACCGGCCGCTGGGAGGAGATGACCGGCGAGGGACCCCTCCTGGGCGTCTACGACGGCGCCCAGTTCGACCCGGTGAAGGGGTCCCTGCGGCCCGGCGATGTGCTGATGCTCTTCACCGACGGTCTGGTGGAGTCCCCGGACCGCGATCTCAGCGAGGGCATGGACCGGCTGACCGGCGAGGCCGACCGCTATGTCACGGCCGGTTTCGAGGGCGCGGCCTGGCATCTGATCGAGGCCGTCGCCAAGGACGTCAACGACGACCGGGCCCTGCTGATCCTCTGCCGCGAGGCCTGAGGCTGAGCCTGCCCCTGCCCCTGCCCCCGAGCCCGCCGGTTCCGGCCCCCGGCCGGGGTCAGCGGCGGTGGCGGTGTTCCTGCTGCTGGGGCGGCCGGAGCGTCGCGAGCGCGCCCAGGACCAGCACCGCGAGCACTCCCGCGCCCCCGGCGACGACCGCGAGGGAGACGCCCTCCTCGCTCTCCTCCTCTCCCTCGGCCCGCGCGGACGGCTCCGTCGCCGGGGCCGCCGACGGGGTGTCCAGCACACTGACCGGGCTCTGCTTGCCGTAGAGGCCGAAGCTGCCGCTCTCCGGCGCCTGGCCGGTGAGGAGCACGTCCGAGCACGCGAAGTACGTGTCCGGCGAATCCGAGGTCCGCCACACGGTGTAGAGGACATGGGGGCCGGTCAGGCCGGCCGGCACCGTCGCGTCGATCCGGTACTCGCCGTTCTCCGCCGGAGGGTTCAGCACCTCGGCGAACGGCTCGGCCGCCAGATCCGACCAGCGCAGCGGCTGACCGGGGTCATAACCCTCACGGGTGAGGTACAGCTCGAATGTTCCCTCGTGCGGGACGGAGCCGCGGTACCGGAGGGTGAACGGCTCGCCCGCGACCAGCTCGGCCGAGGGCCAGTCGGTGCGTACGGCGTCCAGGCCCCGGTAGCCGTCCAGGCCCGCGCTGCAGAGCTGTCCGTCGGGTATCAGCTCGCGTTCCCTGCCCTGGACCCCGGAGACCTTCAGACCGTTCCAGGCGCCGAGCGGGGCACCGCCGTTGGCGGCGACGGCGGCCCGGCAGGCCGCCGAGTCCCGTTCCGGTCCCTCGGTGGTGCACGCGGCGGTCCGGCTCACCGGATCGACCGGGGCTCCATGGGCGTACGCGGTCCAGGGGGCGGCCGCCGCGAGCAGCACGGGTACGGCCATGACCGCGGCGCAGCGCAGGGCGAGGGCGGTGGCGGTGCGGGGGTCGATCATCTTTGGCAGACCTCCTTGTCGGCCCGGTGGCCTGCCGTCGATTACGGATGTGCCCGGTGAAGCGTTCACTTCACAGCTGGACGGGCGGCTTCCGTCACGGACGGCGACGACAGGTGTACCGGTGGCAGCATCCTTGTGGCCGGAAAGGTCCCCCGCAATGCCCTGGTCCGGAGAAAATCAACCGATTTCCCGGCGGCGGGTGAGGTGGGCCTCATGTCCCGGTTTGATCAACGGGGTTGGGCCGTGTGGAAGGTGCTTGGACGCGCCTGGAGCGGAGTTCGGGGAAGGGGGTTCCCGGGCAGGTGGGCGCGGGAGAGCGGCCGATGTGCGGCTCCCGTGGGTCCGTGGGGTCCGGGTGCGCGGCTCGGTTGCGCCCGAGGTCGGGCAGGGGTGTGCCGATGGTTCTGAGGGCGCCGTAAACCGTCGAGTTCACGCCGTCGGGCACGCGCCCTGGGGTGGCCAGACTCTATCGGTCCGAAAGTCGCCGCGGAAGGAGTTGCCTCAGCCGGCGGAAGCTGCCCCGGGTTGAAGCCCGGCGCCACGGGAGGCCCGAGCCAACCGTGCCCGTCCGGGGGCACCCCCCAGTGGCAGCCCCGGAAGAGCTTGAGGACGGACCCGCACACCCTCAGCCCGTCCGGCGCTTGAGAACGGCCCCCGCACCACGGGCAACCCGAGCAAACCCAGCCCGTCCGGCAAACCCAGCCCGTCCGGCGTTTGAGGACGGACCCTGTGCCACAGGACCCCGCACCCTGCGGGCGACGGTCGGGGGCCAGCCCCCGAACCCCCGCGCCTCAAACGCCGGCGAGGCTGAGTGGTGCGGCTCAATCGCCGGAGGGGTTGAGTGGTGCGGCTCGACGCTGAGAGGCCGGGTTCCGCGCCCCGGCCCGTGCCGGAGGGGCTGGAATGTGTGCCTCGGCCCGCCCGGAGGGCTGGGAGCGTGCCCCGGCTCGCCCGGAAGGGCAGGATTTCGCGCCTCGGCCCTGCCGGAAGGGCCGGCTGGGCGCTCCTCAGGCGCCCGAGGGGCGAGGGCGGTCCGGCTCGCCCGGCCCCCCGGGCCGGCTCACCAGCACTCGACGGATGACGCCGTGTCGTTCTCCGAGGGCAGCACCTGCACCCGGTTCCCGTCCCGCATGTCGTGGATGGCGCCGCCCCGGTAGGAGTCCGACCACCAGTCGCACACCTGCCCGGTGTCGTTGGACCACGACGACATCCGGTCGTTGAAGCCGTGGTCCCCGAGCCAGCCGACATAGGTGTCCGCCGACAGCGCGACCCCGCCGCCGGTGAAGTTGTGGTCCCGGTAGAGACAGAGACTCCGGGCCGGACAGTCCGAGCCGGAGAAGGAGGTCACCGAGGCGGACAGGGACGCCGGCGGGGACGAGTGCGCGGCGGTCGCGGGGGCCGCGGACGGGCCGGCGATCAGGGTCACCGCGGCGGCGAGCAGCGCGATACGGCGCATGGGGAACCTCCGGAGGCAGGGGGAGAAGGGAGTCGGGCCGGTCGCCGGCCCGCACCCGGGTTACCCGGCCCGCCGCCCCGTACCCTCGGCCCCGCCGCTCTTCACCCCAAGGTGTCGCGCCGGAGCGCCGCCGTTGACGGCTCGGCGCTCCTGTCCGCACTCCGGACGGGGAGTCATCACTAGACCGCGGTCCAGTGGGGAAACAAAGAACTAACCCTGCCCCACCGGGAGATATCGTGCATTTGATCGACCCAGTGTCCGCCTCCAGCTACCGGATGCGCTTCACCGCGGGTGAGCACTCCGCCTGCCATCTGCGCCGCATCATCCGCGCGTACCTGAAAATCTGGACCCTGGAGGAGCTGACCGACTCCGCCGAATCCGCCGTCACCGAACTGCTCGCCAATGTGGTGCGCCATGTCCCCGACCGCCGGTGCGCGCTGGTGATACTGCGGCTGCCGTGGGGGGTGCGCGTCGAGGTGAGCGACGGCTGGCACCGTCTGCCCGAGTCCCCCGCCCCCGATGCCGCCGTTCCGGCCCTGGTGCCGGCTCCCGCCCCGGTGCCCGCGCGCGCCGAGCGGGTCGATCCCTTCGCCCTGGAGGAGAGCGGGCGCGGGCTGCTGCTGGTCGAGGCGGTGGCCGACCGCTGGGGTGTGGTCCCGCTGGCGGCGGGCGGCAAGACCGTGTGGTTCGAGTGCGAGGCGAAGAAACCCGCCGGTCTGTGAACGCACGGGTGCCCCGGGTCCCGGCCGCTCACGGCCGGGACCCGGGGCACTCGCCGCTCAGAGCGGGGCGGGTTCCGCGGTGCGCCCCGGCAGGATGCGCGCCAGCAGATGGGACCGCCCGGCCACCAGCGGTGCGAGCACGGCCAGGACGAGTACGTACCCCGCGATGAACGGCGAGAGCCGCTCGTCGAGTCCGGCCGCCGCCGCCATGGTGGCGAGGATCAGCGCGAACTCGCCGCGTGCCAGCAGCGTGGTGGAGATGTTCGCGGCCGGCCCGGGGCCGAAGCGGTAGAGCCGGGCGGCGGCCAGCCCCGCCAGGACGTTCATCACCAGCGTCACCGCCACGGCGACGAGCACCGGCCAGAGCACGGTCGGCAGATCGCCGGGGTCGATCGAGAGACCGAAGGCGAAGAAGAAGATGGCGCCGAAGGCGTCCCGGAGCGGGTGGACGAGCTTCAGGATGCGTTCGCCCGAGGTCGTGCTGCCGAGCATCAGACCGACCATGAAGGCGCCGATCGCGTCCGCGACCCCGAACCACTCCGACACCCCGGCCATGAAGACGGCCGCGCCCAGGAAGGAGATGACGAGCAGTTCGTCGTCCCGGGTGTTGATGAGCCGTCCGATGACCTTGGTGCCGAAGCGGGCGGCCAGGGCGAGCAGCAGCAGGAAGCCGAAGGCCTTGCCGGCGTCCATGACGGCCGCGGAGAGGCTGTCGGCGCCGGACAGGATGGGCTGGAGCGCGGCGAGGTAGAGCGCCAGGAAGATGTCCTCGACCACGATGATGCCGAGGATGGGTTTGGTCTCGGGGTTGCCGATGCGTCCGAGGTCGACCAGCACCTTGGTGACGATGGCGGACGAGGAGATGCCGAGGACTCCCGCGAGGACCAGCGCCTCCGACGTGCCCCAGCCGAGCGCGAAGCCGAAGCCGAGACCCGCGCCGACGTTGAGGACCAGATAGGCGCCGCCGGCCATGGCCATCCGCTTGCCGCCGGCCTTCAGATCGTCGAGGTGGAATTCGAGACCGAGGTAGAAGAGGAGCAGGACCAGGCCGAGGGCCGAGAGCATCTCCAGATCGTGCGGGTCCGAGAGGAGCACGATGCCGGGGGTGTGGGGGCCGAGCAGGATTCCGGCCAGGATGAACAGGGGGATCGTCGGCAGGCCGATACGGCCGCCGAGGCGGGCGAGCAGTGCGGCGGCGAGGAACGCGCCGCCCATGGCGATGAGAGTGTCTGCGTGTCCGATGGGATCGTCCTCCGTTGGGAGTCAAGAGGGCGTCAAGAAACCGTCAGTAATTAGTTTACCAAATGATTGTCGTCCGCAACTATATCGGGTCGATAACGTCGGCGACAGAGGGCCCCGAGGGGAGCGGCCCCGAGCGAGGTGGGTGGGGTTCTCCCCACCCGCGATCCGCCAGCAGCCGCCATGGTCCACACCCCTGCCGAATCCGTAACTTCAAGGCGTTGACCTGCACAGTTACCAACAAGGCGGAGGACACGATGGGGCTGCGGCGCAGCAAGCGGCGGACCACTGGGGACATGGGGGACGCACGGCGGGCGGCCGGCCACGGCGTGCGGAACCCGGCCGCCGGGCCGTCGTACGCCCCGGCCGCCGGGCCGTACGCCCCGACCGCCGGCCGGGGGGCGGCGGTCGAACTGACCGGTGTCCGCCGTCAGTACGGCAAGGGCGGCGGAGCCGTCCACGCGCTGCGGGGCATCGACCTCGTCCTGCCGCACGGCAGCTTCACGGCCGTCATGGGCCCCTCCGGCTCCGGGAAGTCCACCTTCCTCCAGTGCGCCGCCGGGCTCGACCGGCCCACCGCCGGGTCGGTGCGCCTCGGCGGCACCGAGATCACCGGGATGAGCGAGAACAGGCTCACCGTGCTCCGCCGGACCCGGCTCGGCTTTGTCTTCCAGGCCTTCAACCTGCTGCCCTCGCTGACCGTCGAGCAGAATGTGCTGCTGCCGATGCGGCTCGCGGGGCAGCGCCCCGACCGCCGCCGGGCCGCCGAGGTGCTCGCCCAGGTCGGCCTCGGGGACAAGGGCCGGCGCCGGCCCGCCGAACTCTCCGGCGGCCAGCAGCAGCGCGTCGCCATGGCGCGGGCCCTGGTCACCCGCCCCGATGTGGTCTTCGCCGACGAACCCACCGGGGCGCTGGACACCACCACCGCCGCCGAGGTCCTCACCCTGCTGCGCTCCGCCGTGGACGGCCTCGGCGCCACCGTCGTCATGGTCACCCACGACCCGGTGGCCGCCGGCTACGCCGACCAGGTTCTCTTTCTCGCCGACGGCTCGATCGCCGACAGCCTCGTCGCCGCGGACGCGGCGCGGATCGCCGCCCGGATGACCTCGCTGACCGGGCCCGCGTCCGCGTCCGCGGCGTACGCCGGGGTGGCCGCCTGATGTTCCGTACCAACGGGCTGGCCCGCGCGGCCATCCGCTTCCGGCCCTCCTCGTTCGTGGGCACCTTCGTCGCCCTGCTGCTGACCGCCGGCATCGTCGCCGCCTGCGGCATCATGCTGGAGAGCGGGATACGGGCCACGGCGCCGCCACAGCGGTACGCGGGCGCCCCGGTCGTCGTCGAGGCCGACCAGCGCAGCCACCTCTGGGTCGGCAGGGGCCAGGAGCGGTTCGACAACTACGCCGACCTCCCCGACCGGGCCCGGCTGGACGCCTCCCTGCTGAGGAAGGCCGCCGCCGTCCCCGGCGCCGCCCGGGCCGTCCCGGACGTCACCTTTCCCGTACGGGAGGGGAACACCCCGCTGACGGCCGCGGGCTGGGGCTCCACCGCCTTCACCGGTACGGAACTCACCGCCGGGACCGCGCCCGGCGCGGGCGAGGTGGTGCTCGGCGCGGGCACGGCCCGCACCGGCGACCGGGTCACCCTCGAAACCCCCGCCGGGAAGCGCGCCTTCACCGTCTCCGGGCTCACGAAGGGCCCCGGGGCCTGGTTCGGCGACACCGAGGCGGTCGCGCTCTCCGGGCACCCCGGGAAGCTGGACGCCATCGCTGTCCTGCCCGAGCGCGGCACCTCCGCCGACACCCTCGCCGGACGGCTCACCGGCACCTTCGGCAGCGGCCACGACAAGCCCAAGGTCTACACCGGGGACGACCGGGGCGGGGTCGAGAACACCGGTCTCGCCTCCGCGAAGACCCTGCTCACCGCCATCGGCGGCTCCTTCGGCGGGATGGCCGCCCTGGTCGCCGTCTTCACCGCCGCCGGAACCGTGGCGCTCTCGGTGGGGCTGCGGCGACGCGAGTTCGCCCTGCTGCGCGCCATCGGCGCGACCCCCTGGCAGGTGCGCCGCTCGATCGCGACGGAGGCCCTGCTGGTCGCCCCGCTCGCGGGGGCCCTCGGCTGTCTGCCCGGTGTGGCGCTGGCCTCCTGGTGGATCGGCGAACTCCGCTCCCGGGGCGCGATCCCGGGGGCCGTGGAGATCAGTATCGGCTGGATACCGCCGGCCGCCGCCGTGCTGACCGTGATCCTCACCGCGCTCCTCGCCGGGTTCCTGGCCGCCCGCAGGCCCTCGAAGATCAAGCCGGGGCAGGCGCTGGCGGACGCCTCCGTGGAACGGACCGGTTTCGGCCGGGTCCGTACGCCGCTGGGGATCGCCGCCGCCGCGGGCGGGGTGGTCTTCGCCGGGGTCGCCGCCCACGAGACCGGCGAGAACGCGGCCAACGCGGCTCTCGGGGTCGTGATGCTCTTCATGCTCGCGGTGGCGCTGCTCGGTCCGCTGATCGCCCGGCTCTGCGCGGAGCTGTTCGGGCTGCCGCTGCGGATGGCGGGGGCGGCGGCCTCGCTCGCGGTCGCCAACTCCGCCACCAACGCGCGGCGGCTCGCCTCCGCGATCACCCCGATCGTGCTGGCCGTGGCCTTCTCCTCGGTCCTGGTCTTCCTCCAGACCAGCACCGAGCGGGCGACCGAGCGCCAGCAGCGCGCGGGGATCACGGCGGATCATGTGGTGACCGGCCGGGACGGCATGCTCCCGCTGGACGCCGCCGAGCGCGCGGCGCGGACGGAAGGGGTCACGGCGGCGGTCTCGCTGCTGCGCACCTCCGTCCTGGTGAAGGCCACATCCGGCCCCGAGGACTCGCTGGTCGAGGCGTCGGCCCAGGGCGTCGGCGGCAGGCCGGCGGATCTGGCGCGGGTGCAGGACCTGGATGTGCGGGAGGGCTCGCTCGCGGGCCTGAGGCCCGGGGCGGTCGCGCTGGACGCGGGGCTCGCGGACTCCGCCGGCGTGCGGCTGGGGGAGCGGCTGGACTTCCGGCTGCCGGACGGGACCCCCTCGTCCGCGACGGTGGTCGCGCTGTACGGGCGCGGGCTCGGGCTCTCCCAGCTCACCCTTCCGGCGGCGGGGCTCACCGCGCACGTCTCCTCGCCCTACCCGCGGGACCTGCTGGTCCGCGCGGCTCCGGAGGCGGCGGGGGAGCTGTCCGCGCTGGGGGCGGTGCGGGACCGGGACGGGTACGCGGCCGACCGGAGCATGGACCGTGAGATGAACGCGTGGGCGAATCTCACGATGGCGGCGATCCTCGGCGGGTTCGCCGCGGTGGCGGCGGGCAACACCCTCGTCATGACGGTGCTGGACCGCCGCCGCGAGCTGGGGATGCTGAGGCTGATCGGGTCGACGCGGCGGCAGGTGCTGGGGATGATCCGATGGGAGGCGCTGCTGGTGAGTGCGGCGGGGGTGGTGCTGGGGACGGGGATCGCGCTGGCGACGCTCGTCCCGATGACGAAGGGGCTCACCGGGGAGGCCCCCCACATCCCGCCGGAGCTGTACGCGTCGCTGGTGGCGGCGGTCCTGGCGCTCGGTCTCACGACCACCCACCTCCCCGCCCGAGCGGCCCTCCGCTGAGCAGCCGGCCCAGGCCCATGGGCTCGCGCTCCCCGCCCGGCGCGGCCCCCGGTGCCCGGGGGCGCGTCCTCAATCGCCGGACGGGCCGGGTCGATCCGCTGGGCGGGCACCCGCATCCCCGGCCCGTCCGGGGGAGTTCGAGGACGGACCCTGTGTCCCGGGGGCCCGCGCCGGGCGGGGGAGCGCCTCCCCGCCGGCCCGTCCGGCGCCGCCCACAGCGCGGAGGCGTCCCCGCGGCGGCGGTCGTAGAGTCGGGGGCATGGCCCCCGTGCTCACCCTCGCCGAGATCGAGTCCCTCGCCCGCCGCTCCCACGCGGGACAGACCGACAAGTCCGGCCGCCCCTGCGCCGAACACCTCGCCGCCGTCGCCGACGGCGTCCGCGCGCGGGGCGGCAGCGAGGAGCAGATCGCCGCCGGGTGGCTGCACGACGCGCTGGAGGACCACGCCCTCTCGCTCGACTGGCTCCAGACCGCCCCGCTGCACCAGTCCGTCAGGGACATGGTCCTCGCCCTCACCCGGGGCGAGGGCGAGGACCTGGAGTCCTACACCCGGCGCATCCTCACCACCCCGGGCGCCCTCCTCGTCAAGGAGGCCGACCTCGCGAGCAACACCGACCCGGCGCGGCTCGCCGCCCTCGACGAGGAGACCCGGGCCCGGCTGACCGCCAAATACGCCAGAACCCGCGCCCTCCTCGGCCTCGACCAGCCCTAGGCCGTCTCTTTCGGATCAGGCCGGATCGGTGAGCGAGCCCCGGCACCGCGCCTCGCCGCGTTGTCGTCAGTCCCCGCTCCCTGTTCCGGCCCGATCCACGAGAAACCGCCCTAGCGCTTGGGCCCCAGCTCGGCGGCGTCCCGCCGGAACGCCCACTCCATGTCCGGCTCCGTCGCCCAGCGCAGCGCCCTCCGCACCGGGGGCGTGCAGAGCAGGGTCACCATGACCGCCGTCACCAGGGTCAGCAGGATCTCCCCGGCCGGCTCGCTCAGCCAGGCGTGCGTCTCGAAGAACCCGGTGTACTCCGCGGCCTTCAGCGGCAGCCCGTGCAGCAGATAGCCGCAGATGGTGCCCACACCCAGCACGGTGAACCAGGTCCGGTGCCGCGGCACCCACGCCAGGAACCCCGCGGTGAGCAGCGCCCCGAGCCCGAACATCGTGACCGTGGTCACCGCCCCGGTCCACCAGGGCATCCCCAGCTCCTGCGCGCTGTCGGAGCGGTAGAACCACCCCAGCGCCAGATGCGGGGAGACCCAGTACGCCAGCCCCAGAGCCCCGGCGAAGAGCGGCACCGCGAGCATCCGCACCTCCGGCCGGCGCACCAGCTGGAAGTGCTCCGGCTTGAGCACCAGGCCCAGCACGAAGAAGGGCAGGAACTGGAGCACCCGCTGAAGGTTGAGATCCTCCCCGATGTCCGGGGACATGCTCGCCAGCGCGGCGATGACGATCGACACCGGCAGCGGATACCGGATCATCCGCCACAGCGGCGTCGTCAGCCGCCAGACGAAGAGCGCGGCCAGGAACCAGGTCAGATAGAAGGGGTCGAGCAGACTGATCGGCTGGCCGGGGTCGTCCAGCGAGATCCGTACGAGTGAGTAGGCCAGCTCGAAGACGACATACGGCAGGGCGATGCCGGTCAGCAGCCGTCTCAGCTGGTGCGGGCGCCCCGAGTAGCTCCGCGAGAAGTAGCCGGAGATCACGATGAACGCCGGCATGTGGAACGTATAGACGACGAGGTACAGCGCACGTGTCGCGCGACTGCCCTCCATCACCGGCTCCCAGGCGTGCGCGATGGCGACGAGCACGATGGCCAGGTACTTCGCGTTGTCGAAGAACGGGTCCCGCCCGGGGGACGCGGCGGGTGCCGGAGCCGTCTTCGGCCGGGGCCTCTCCGCGGTCAGCAGCGAGGATCTGACGGGGGCAGTGGACGTGGGGGTCGTGGGGGCGAGGTCCGGGTCCGGCTCCCGGGCCTTGGGGCCGGGGGCCCTGCGATATCCATCCGGAGCGTGGAACATTCGAGGCACCTTAGTCGGGAGGATTGGAATTCGTAAAACCCCTCTGCGCCTTCCCCGTATTCGCATCCCAAACCTTGGCAAACTGTCCACTATGCCCCAATTAATACCCCTTAAATAGGGCATATCAATACGAGTTTGTGACCCTGTGAAATATCTCGCTGCCAGGTTTGGATTTCTCGTGACCGATGTGTGTCCACATGGCAACGATCAGGCCGAATTCCTTCCCGCATTCCCCGCCCCACCGGCCGCACCCTCCGTGGCCGACCCCCCGGGCCAGCGGCGATGGCGGCCCACGACCGGCGGATGGCGTGATTCCGCCCCCTGCGTTCCGTCAGGTGGCGGCATGGAACCGGCTGTTGGTGGCACGATGGTCTTGAGGCGGGGGTACACGCGCAGCCGAATGTCCCCGGCCGGCAAGGGGACCGACCGAGGGTGTGATCAGTTTGGCCATTTCACTGTCTGCGGTGCTGCTGTTGGGAATCATCCTCGTTGTCATGATTCGCTCAGGGCAGCTCAAGGGCGGCCCGGCCATCATCCCGATACTGTTCGGCTTCTTCCTCGCCTCGTCGGGCATGGCCCCGTCCATCGAGCGCTTCCTCAACTCGATAGCGGCGACGATCAACGACATCAGCTTCTGACGAGCCGCGCGCGACCGCGCGGACGGCGGCGGAAGCGCGTGGAAGCCCTCGGGCCCGGTCGCGCTGGACGGCGACCGGGCCCGAGGGCTTCTTCTGCGATTGGAGCGGGCGACGGGAATCGAACCCGCGTAGCTAGTTTGGAAGACTAGGGCTCTACCATTGAGCTACGCCCGCATGCACCGCGAGTGGTACGGGCGACTGCCCGACCGCGGTACGAGAAGCATCGTAGCGGGTCCGGGACGCGCACCGCACACCCCGTCCGACAGCCGTTCGGGCGAGCGCGTGGCCGCCGCGGAAAACCGGCCCCCGCCGCCCTGGCGAGCATGTACCCTACGTGTCGCACCGGCGGGGTGTGGCGCAGCTTGGTAGCGCGTCCGCTTTGGGAGCGGAAGGTCGTCGGTTCGAATCCGGCCACCCCGACCACGATCATCACGGGACCCCACAAGATCGCGTTGTGGGGCTCATCCTGCGTGCGGCTACTATGCAAGCTGCGTGCCCGCGTGTCCGGCGATGAGTCCGACCGAGTGAGACGACTGAGACGACGATCCGGGCCGATCAGCCGAGCCGCCGCCTGTGCGGCGGATGCGGCAGAAACCAGAATCAGCCACCAAGGAGACCGAACCGTGAAGAGCGCCGTAGAGACCCTGAACCCGACCCGGGTTCGGCTCACTGTCGAGGTGCCCTTCGAGGAGCTCAAGGACAGCCTCGACGCGGCGTACAAGAAGATCAACCAGCAGGTCACGGTGAAGGGCTTCCGCAAGGGGAAGATCCCGGCGCGCGTCATCGACCAGCGGTTCGGCCGTGGTGCAGTGCTGGAGGAAGCCGTCAACGACGCTCTCCCGAAGTTCTACACCGAGGCGGTCAACGAGGCGGAGATCAACCCGCTGGGCCAGCCCGAGGTCGACATCACGGAGCTGAAGGACGGCGAGACGCTGAACTTCACCGCCGAGGTCGACATCCGTCCGGTCATCGAGATCCCGGACTACTCCGGCATCGAGGTCACCGTTGACGCGGTCGAGGTCACCGACGAGGACGTCGACAAGGCCGTGGAGGAGCTGCGCGAGCGCTTCGCCTCCACCACCCCGGTCGAGCGTGCCGCCGAGGACGGCGACATCGTCACCCTGGACCTGGAGGCCAAGGTCGAGGGCGAGGTCCTGGAGGACGGCGTCGCGACCGCGGTTCCGTACACCATCGGTTCCGGTGAGCTGCTGGACGGCATCGACGACGCCGTGAAGGGCCTGGAGGCCGGTGGCGAGGCCACCTTCACCTCCCAGCTCAAGGGCGGCTCGGCCGAGGGCAAGGACGCCGAGGTCACCGTGAAGGTCACCGCGGTCGCCAAGCGTGAGCTGCCCGAGCTGGACGACGACTTCGCCCAGCTCGCGAGCGAGTTCGACACCCTGGACGAGCTGAAGGCCGACAGCCGCAAGCGCCTCGGCTCCATGAAGCAGTACGACCAGGCCACCCAGGCGCAGGAGCGCGTCCTGGAGGAGCTCCTCAAGATCACCGAGGTGCCGATCCCCGAGAAGCTGCTCGCGGACGAGATCAACACCCGCAAGCACAACCTCGAGCACCACCAGCTCGGCCAGATGGGCATCGACCTCGCGAAGTACCTGGAGATCCAGGGCAAGACCGAGGAGGAGTTCACCACCGAGACCGAGGAAGCCGCGGTCAAGGGGATCAAGACCCAGTTCATCCTCGACGAGCTGGTCTCCAAGGAGAAGCTGAACGTCAACCAGGAGGAGCTCACCGAGCACCTCATGCGCCGCGCCAGCTCCTCCGGCATGAGCCCGGACCAGTTCGCCCAGGCCGTCGTCGAGGGCAACCAGGTCCCGATGCTCGTCGGCGAGGTCGCCCGCGGCAAGGCGCTGGCCCTGGTCGTCGAGTCCGCCAAGGTCACCGACACCAACGGTGAGGCCGTCGACCTCGACGACGACGAGGACGAGGCCGCCGAGACCACCGAGGCCACGGCCGCGGAGGCCGGCGACGCCGCCGAGGCCGAGGCCGAGGCCAAGGACGACAAGGGTGCGAAGGGCGAGGACAAGCCGGAGGCCTGAGCCCCCCGCTGAACCCTCCCTCCCGTACAGCCGTACCACCGTGCACAGGGCCCGGACGCCACCCGCGTCCGGGCCCTGTGCCATGGGCGGCCGTGGCGGACCCGTGCGCGGGGCTCAACCCTCCCTCCCGCACCTTGCGCTCCCAGCGAACAGTTCGGGAACCGGGATGGCGTTGTCCGACCTGCGCGTTAGGGTCCATGAGTACGAGGGCAGGGGAGTACCCGCCCTCGGTTACGAAGACGCTGAGACGGCAGGCAGCCGTCAGAGACGAGCAGGTGGATACGTGACGAATCTGATGCCTTACGCCGCCGGTGAGCCGTCCTTCGGTGGTGGCCTCGGCGACCAGGTCTACAGCCGGCTGCTCGGCGAGCGCATCATCTTCCTCGGCCAGCAGGTCGACGACGACATCGCCAACAAGATCACCGCACAGCTGCTGCTCCTTGCCGCTGACCCCGACAAGGACATCTACCTCTACATCAACAGCCCCGGTGGCTCGGTGACGGCCGGCATGGCGGTCTACGACACCATGCAGTACATCCCGAACGACGTGGTGACCATCGGCATGGGCATGGCGGCCTCCATGGGCCAGTTCCTGCTGACCGGTGGCGCGGCGGGCAAGCGTTTCGCGCTGCCCAACACCGACATCCTCATGCACCAGGGCTCGGCCGGTCTCGGCGGCACCGCCTCCGACATCAAGATCCAGGCCGAGTATCTGCTGCGCACCAAGCAGCGCATGGCGGAGATCACCGCGCACCACTCCGGCCAGACCGTCGAGACGATCATCCGCGACGGTGACCGCGACCGCTGGTTCACCTCCGAGGAGGCCAAGGAGTACGGCCTCATCGACGAGATCATCTCCGCCGCGTCGGGTGTTCCGGGCGGCGGCGGCACCGGCGCCTGAGCCGGCGGCACCGATCCGCTCGGCCCGCGGGGGCCCGCGCGCCGAGCGCCCCGGCCCCGGCCGCCCCTCACCCCACCACTCCACCCCTCGAAACGCTGCGAACGCCCGCGAAACGTTCCGCAGAACGCCACCAGGACGGTGAACACCCACATGAGCAACAACTCCGCGAGCGGCCTCTACACCGGCCCGCAGCTGGACAACCGCTATGTCGTCCCCCGCTTCGTCGAGCGCACCTCCCAGGGCGTGCGCGAGTACGACCCGTACGCGAAGCTGTTCGAGGAGCGCATCATCTTCCTCGGCGTGCAGATCGACGACGCCTCCGCCAACGACGTCATGGCACAGCTCCTCTGCCTGGAGTCGATGGACCCCGACCGTGACATCTCCATCTACATCAACAGCCCCGGTGGCTCCTTCACCGCGCTGACCGCGATCTACGACACCATGCAGTTCGTGAAGCCGGACATCCAGACGGTCTGCATGGGCCAGGCGGCCTCCGCCGCGGCCGTGCTGCTCGCCGCCGGCACCCCCGGCAAGCGGATGGCCCTGCCGCACACCCGGGTCCTGATCCACCAGCCGTCCTCGCAGACCGGCCGGGAGCAGCTCTCCGACCTGGAGATCGCCGCCAAGGAGATCCTCCGGATGCGGGAGCAGCTGGAGGAGATGCTGGCCAAGCACTCCACCACCCCGATCGAGAAGGTCCGCGACGACATCGAGCGGGACAAGATCCTGACCGCCGAGGAGGCGCTGGCGTACGGTCTGGTCGACCAGATCGTCTCCACCCGCAAGACCACCGCGGCGGCGGCCGCCTGACCCGCGCACAGCCCTTGGCGCGGGTCATGACACGATTCCCCTCCGGGAGCACGGCCATGTGAACCGCGCCAAGGGGGGCCCGAACGAGGGCCCCGGCAAGGTACCGTCGGATATGAGGCACCAGGAGTCGGCCGAACCAAGCCGCTCCCAGGCGAAGGGGAAGCACCTCGTGGCACGCATCGGTGATGGCGGCGACCTGCTCAAGTGCTCGTTCTGCGGAAAGAGCCAGAAGCAGGTGAAGAAGCTCATCGCAGGCCCGGGTGTGTACATCTGCGACGAGTGCATCGATCTCTGTAACGAGATCATCGAGGAGGAGCTGGCCGAGACCTCCGAGGTGCGGTGGGAGGAACTGCCCAAGCCTCGCGAGATCTACGAGTTCCTGGAGGGCTATGTGGTCGGGCAGGAGCCCGCCAAGAAGGCCCTCTCCGTCGCGGTGTACAACCACTACAAGCGCGTCCAGGCCGGTGAGACCGGCGGCGCCCAGGGCCGTGACGACGGGATCGAGCTCTCCAAGTCCAACATCCTGCTGCTGGGTCCCACCGGCTCCGGCAAGACCCTGCTGGCCCAGACCCTCGCCCGGATGCTCAATGTCCCCTTCGCCATCGCCGACGCGACGGCGCTCACGGAGGCGGGCTATGTCGGCGAGGACGTCGAGAACATTCTGCTGAAGCTGATTCAGGCGGCCGACTACGACGTCAAGAAGGCCGAGACCGGGATCATCTACATCGATGAGATCGACAAGGTCGCCCGCAAGAGCGAGAACCCGTCCATCACCCGCGATGTGTCGGGCGAGGGCGTCCAGCAGGCCCTGCTGAAGATCCTGGAGGGCACCACCGCCTCCGTACCGCCCCAGGGCGGACGGAAGCACCCGCACCAGGAGTTCATCCAGATCGACACCACCAACGTGCTCTTCATCGTGGGGGGCGCGTTCGCCGGTCTGGAGAAGATCATCGAGTCGCGGGCCGGGGCCAAGGGCATCGGCTTCGGGGCCACGATCCGCTCCAAGCGCGAGATCGAGGCGAGCAACCAGTTCCAGGAGGTCATGCCGGAGGATTTGGTGAAGTTCGGGATGATCCCCGAGTTCATCGGCCGGCTCCCCGTCATCACCTCCGTGCACAACCTCGACCGCGAGGCCCTGCTGAAGATCCTGGTCGAGCCGAGGAACGCCCTGGTCAAGCAGTACCAGCGGCTCTTCGAACTCGACGGTGTGGAGCTGGACTTCGACCGTCCGGCCCTGGAGGCCATCGCCGACCAGGCGATCCTGCGCGGCACCGGCGCCCGTGGACTGCGCGCCATCATGGAGGAGGTCCTCCAGTCGGTGATGTACGAGGTCCCGTCCCGCAAGGACGTCGCCCGCGTCGTCATCACGGCCGATGTGGTCCGCAACAACGTCAACCCGACGCTGGTGCCGAGGATCGTCAAGAACGACGGCCGCCACGAGAAGTCCGCGTAACCCCCGTCCGCACGGACCCCGCCCGGGCCCGCACGGACCCCGCCCGGGCCCGCACGGACCCCGCACGGACAAGAGGGGCGCTCCCCGCCGGGAGCGCCCCTCTCCGTCCGCCCGGGTCCGGGCCGGGTCCGTCAGACCTTGGTGCGCGAGACGTTGTAGAGCTTGGCGGCGAGATCGGCGGTCTTCTCCGTGGGGTTGCCCGAGGAACTGCCACCGAGCAGGGACTGCAGATCCATCGCGATCACCGCGGCGACGGTGCTGTGGTCCGCCCACACACAGATCGGGACCTCGGCGTCCTTGGGGCCACCGGAGTTGGCGGGCATGGTGAACTTGGCCTTCTGGCACTTCATCAGCGCGCCGTCGAAGCCCTCGGGAGTGACGGCCTCGGCCGTGCCGAGCAGCTCGACCCTGGTGCCGCTGTCCTCCTTCGCGGACGCGTCCCTGGCGGTCTGGAAGTAGCCGTCCAGCGCCTTCTCCGGGTCGTCGATCTCGCCCCAGAGGCCGTGCGTCATCACCATCCGCTGCTTCAGCGGCTGGTCCTTGGAACCCGCCTCATAGGTCGCCGAGACACCCTGGGGGTTCTGGACGCCGATGCCCTCGGCCTTCTTCCTGCCGTCGCCGGACGGCGTCTTCGAGTCCTCGGACTGGGACCGCTTGTAGTCCTCGAACGACGCGGGCGGCGTCAGCTTGTACCCCTTGGTGGCGCTCGCCACCCCGCCGCTCCCGCCCTCCTCGCCGGCCAGCAGGAAGTACCCGCCGGCGGCGATCACGGCGAGTGCCACCACGGACGCGCCGATGATCAGCCCGGTCTTCTTCTTCGGGGCAGGCGGCGGGGGCGGCATCTGGCCACCGGGGAACTGCGGCGGCTGCCCGTACGGCCCCGGCTGCTGCGGGGGACCCCACTGGCCGGGCTGCTGGGGCTGCCCGCCCGGCTGCTGCGGGACGCCCTGCGGGGCCTGCGGGGGGTAGCCGTACCCCGGCGCGGGCTGCTGCTGCGGGTACCCGTAGCCGGGCTGCGGGGCCTGCGGCTGCCGGCCGTACGGCCCCGGCTGGCCGTAGGGGCCCGGCTGCTCGTAGGGGCCCGGCCGGCCGTACGGCCCCGGCTGCTGGGGCTGCTGGCCGTACGGGCCCGGCTGCTGGTGGCTCATTTCTGGGTTCCCCTCCAGATATTTATGTGGTTCAGACATCCTCACCCAATCACCGCCCGGTGGAAGCGGTGGGGGTCACACCGTTACCGAACTCTCCCGTTTCAGTACGGTGCCGTGACACCTCTAAACTGGGCCCGTGACCGAGAACACTCAGCAGACGCCAGCCAGCAACCCCGAACTGCCGACCCAGTACGCGCCGGCCGAGGTGGAGGGGAAGCTGTATGAGCGCTGGGTAGAGCGCGGTTACTTCACGGCCGACGCCAGGAGCGAGAAGCCGCCGTACACCATTGTCATCCCGCCGCCGAACGTCACCGGAGCGCTCCACCTGGGCCACGCCTTCCAGGTCACCCTGATGGACGCGCTCACCCGCCGCAAGCGCATGCAGGGGTACGAGGCGCTGTGGCTCCCCGGCATGGACCACGCCGGCATCGCCACCCAGAACAAGGTCGAGCAGCAGCTCGCCGAGGAGGGCAAGTCCCGTCACGACCTCGGCCGGGAGCAGTTCACCGAGCGGGTCTGGCAGTGGAAGGAGGAGTACGGCGGCAAGATCCTCGGCCAGCTCCGCCGGCTCGGCGCCGGGCTCGACTGGAGCCGTGAGCGCTTCACCATGGACGACGGCCTCTCCCGGGCCGTCCAGACCATCTTCAAGAACCTCTACGACGACGAGCTGATCTACCGCGCCGAGCGGATCATCAACTGGTGTCCCCGCTGTCTCACCGCGATCTCCGACATCGAGGTCGACTACCAGGACGACAACGGCGAGCTGGTCTCGCTGAAGTACGGCGAGGGAGACGAGACCCTCGTGGTGGCGACCACCCGGGTCGAGACGATGCTCGGTGACACCGCCGTCGCCGTCCACCCCGACGACCCGCGGTACGCGCACCTCATCGGCAAGCGGATCAAGCTGCCGCTGACCAACCGGACGATCCCGGTCGTCGCCGACACCCATGTCGACCCCGAGTTCGGCACCGGCGCGGTCAAGGTGACCCCCGCCCACGACCCGAACGACTTCGCCATCGGCCAGCGCCACGGCCTCGAATCCCTCACGATCATGGACGAACGGGCGGTCATCACCGTGCCCGGTCCCTTCGAGGGGCTCGACCGCTTCGAGGCGCGCTCGGCGATCGTCGCGGCACTGCGCGAGCAGGGCCGGGTCGTGGCCGAGAAGCGCCCCTATGTCCACTCGGTGGGGCACTGCTCCCGCTGCCGGACCACGATCGAGCCGCGCCTCTCCCTCCAGTGGTGGGTCAAGGTCGGCCCGCTGGCCCAGGCGGCCGGGGACGCGGTCCGCGACGGCCGGGTGGCGATCCACCCCGCCGATCTCTCCAAGCGGTACTTCGACTGGGTCGACAACATGCACGACTGGTGCATCTCGCGCCAGCTCTGGTGGGGTCACCGCATTCCGGTCTGGTACGGCCCGAACGGCGAGACCGTCTGTGTCGGCCCCGACGAGCAGCCGCCCGCGGGCGAGGGCTGGACCCAGGACGAGGATGTCCTCGACACCTGGTTCTCCTCCGGGCTGTGGCCCTTCTCCACCCTCGGCTGGCCCGAGCGGACCGAGGACCTCGATAAGTTCTACGCCACCGATGTCCTGGTCACCGGGCACGACATCATCTTCTTCTGGGTCGCCCGGATGATGATGTTCGGTCTGTACGCCATGGACGGGGAGGCGCCCTTCCACACCGTCGCCCTGACCGGACTCGTCCGGGACGAGCACGGCAAGAAGATGTCCAAGTCCAACCCGAACTCGGTCGACCCGCTCGACTGGATGGACGCGTACGGCTCCGACGCCGTCCGCTTCACCCTGGCCCGGGGCGCCAACCCGGGGGCGGATGTGCCCATCGGGGAGGACTGGGTCCAGGCCTCCCGCAACTTCGCCAACAAGATCTGGAACGCCACCCGCTTCGCGCTGATGAACGGGGCGACGGTCGAGGGGGAGCTGCCTCCGGCGGAGCGGCTGTCGGCGGCGGACCGGTGGATTCTGTCGCGGCTGAACAAGACCGTGGCGGAGGTGGACGCGTACTACGACGACTATCAGTTCGCCAAGCTCGCGGACAGCCTCTACCACTTCGCGTGGGACGAGGTCTTCGACTGGTACGTGGAGCTGTCGAAGACCACGTACTTCGCCGGCGGCGAGCAGGCGAAGGTCTCGGCGCGTGTCCTGGGCGAGGTCCTGGATGTGACGCTGCGGCTGCTGCACCCGGTGGTGCCGTTCGTCACCGAGACGCTGTGGACGACGCTCACCGGCAAGGAGTCGCTGGTCGTCGCCGAGTGGCCGGCCGACAGCGGGTTCCGGGACGAGGCGGCCGAGAAGGAGATCGAGCTGGTCCAGCGGGTGGTGACCGAGGTGCGCCGCTTCCGCAGCGACCAGGGGCTCCAGCCGGGCCAGAAGGTCCCGGCCCGGCTCGGCCTGGACGGCACGGCGCTCGCCCCGCACGAGGCGGCGATCCGCCAGCTGCTCCGCCTCCAGCCGGAGGGGGAGGGCTTCGCGGCGACCGCGACGCTGCCGGTGGCGGGGGCGACGGTGGCGCTGGATCTGTCGGGGACGATCGATGTGGTGGCGGAGCGGAAGCGGCTGGAGAAGGATCTGGCGGCCGCGGTGAAGGAGAAGGGGCAGGCGGAGGGGAAGCTGGGGAACGAGGCGTTTCTGGCGAAGGCGCCGGATCAGGTGGTGGAGAAGATTCGCGGCCGGTTGTCGGCGGCGGAGGCGGACATCACCCGCCTGACCACCCAACTCACCCACCTCCCCTCCGCCTGACGACGCCCCGCGCATTCTCAGCCCGTCCGGGGGCACCTCCCAGAGGCAGCGACCCTGTGCGCCGGGTCCCCGCATGCTGCGGCCCTCGGTCGGGGGCCCGCCCCCGAACCCCCGCTCCTCAATCGCCGGAGGGGCTGAGTAGACCCTGCCTGTCCGGCGCTGGCGGGGACGGCCCGCGCGTGGAGGGCGACCCGAGCAATCCCAGCCCGTCCGGCGTTTGAGGACGGACCCTGTGCGACGGGTGCCCGCATGCTGCGGGCCGCGGTCGGGGGCCGGCCCCCGAACCCCCGCTCCTCAATCGCCGGAGGGGCTGAAATGGTGC